>JBEAPM010000555.1:0-5717 GCA_041164445.1 Cyanobacteriota bacterium | reverse complement strand
CGCTCCCTCTTCCTCCCGGTAACCCGGTACGGGTTTGCCTTTCATCCAACCCGCTGTGTATTGGCCACGGATGGCACAGGCGTTGAGGTTGTCGAGATCCGCCAGTTGGGTGGCTTCAATGATCTTCACCTTTTCGTTGCGAATGCTGTCTGCATCGAGGGAGTTGGGAGGCTCCATCGCCGTTAGGCAAAACAGTTGCATCAGGTGATTTTGCACCATATCCCGCAGGGCTCCAGAGGTTTCGTAATAACCAGCTCGACCCTCTAAACCTACGGACTCTGCCACGGTAATTTGCACATGATCAACAAATTGGCGATTCCATAACGGTTCAAAAATGGCATTGGCAAACCGGAAGACCAAAAGGTTTTGCACGGTTTCTTTGCCGAGATAGTGATCAATCCGATAAATCTGCTCTTCGGCACAGACACTTTGGACGACGCGGTTTAAGACCTGAGCCGAGGCTAAATCCCGTCCAAAGGGTTTTTCAATGACTAAGCGGGTTTTGCGGGGATCCTCTAGCATCCCTGCGCTACCCAGTTGCTGGGCAGCCTCGCCAAAGAATCGGGGCGCAACGGAAAGGTAGAAAGTCCGGTTACCTCGGGTCCCCCGTTTTTCGTCTAATTCACTCAATAAGGCTTTGAGCTTTTGATAGCTTTCGGGGTTATCGATATCGCCGGGACAGTAGTATAGTCCCTGGGAGAAGGCTTTCCAGACTTCTTCCGATTGCAAACCACCCCCAAACTCTTCTACCCCTTGGCGTAGATGTTCCCGAAAGAAGTCGTGATCCCACGATCGTCTAGCGACTCCCACGATCGTTAATTCCGGGGGTAAGCGGCGATCGAGGTGCATTTGATACAAAGCGGGTACCAATTTACGCTGGGTTAGATCCCCAGAGGCACCAAAAATAATCAAAATTTGAGGTTCAGGAATACGCTCCTGCCGTAGACCCACCCGCAGGGGATTTTCCAGGAAAGTCGTCATGGGAACTAACGAAGATGAAGGGGACAAGACACTGCACGTCCGGGTTTCCCCGGTTGTCTTAGTTAATCATTAGTTCCCCGAGACCCTGGAAGAATACGGTATTCTTTAAGGTTAAGCTCACCGTGTCCGGTTCTGAAACCTGGTTCTGAAATCCCTAATATGTAAGCCTCTAAGCCTCGGGTTCCGGGAGGTTAAAGACGCGGCAGAAAACTTTTTGCACCTTGTAACCGGAGTCAATGGATTCGAGGGGATCTTTGCGGAGGCGATGGCGTAAGGAGAGGGGAACCACGGTTTGAATGTCTTCTACCGTCACTTCGGTACGACCTTCGTAGGCCGCTAGGGCTTTGGCGGCACGGTTCGTGACAATATCTCCCCGCAATCCATCAATATCCAGTTCCGAACAGACCTGGGAAATTTGAATGCGATAGTCATAGTCTAGGTTCACTTCGGGCAGCAGGGTCTGCGCTTTCACTAATTGACTCTGTAGCTGGTCTTGCTCAGTTTGATGATGGCTGAGAAATTCCGTGGGATCTTGGTCAAAGGCCGATCGCTCTTCCACGACTTTGACCCGCAGGGTGGGATCTTTGACAGTGCGAACTTCCACACTCATGCCAAAGCGATCGAGGAGTTGAGGGCGTAATTCCCCTTCTTCTGGGTTCCCGGAACCCACCAAGACAAAACGGGCAGGGTGGCGAATGGAAATCCCTTCCCGCTCAACGGTATTCCAGCCCGAAGCGGCGGAATCCAATAAGACATCGACCAGGTGATCGTCGAGCAGGTTTACTTCATCCACATAGAGAATGCCCCGGTTTGCCTTGGCTAATAGCCCCGGTTCAAAGGCTTTAACCCCTTCTGCTAACGCTTTTTCAATGTCGATCGTTCCGCAGACCCGATCTTCCGTTGCCCCTAGGGGCAGATCCACCATCATGACTTTTTTCTGGACGGTGGGAATATGTTCCCCAGCCCCCACCCGATCGCGGACAAAGTTGCTCATCAATTCCGGATCGGTGGGGTGGCTATTAAAGGGATCGTCCGCCACCACCTCAATTTCCGGCAACAGATCTGCGAGGGCTCGAATGGTGGTAGATTTCCCCGTGCCCCGATCGCCCATAATCATAACGCCACCAATTTTAGGGTCGATAACATTCAACAAGAGGGCCAGTTTCATCTCCTCTTGGCCCACGATGGCGGTAAAAGGAAAAACAGTTCGACGGGGAGCAACGGTCATAAAGTGTGTGAAGGCAACGAAGACAGCGTTGTTCAGTTTACCTTATTGTTTTAACCCTGGAGCGAGTAATTTTTCTCATGGGATCCCTTCACCACATGACGAATCCAGTCTAGGAATTGAGGATTGTTGGCCATGGGCACAAGGGCCGGGGGAAGCGATCGGAGTTGCCACTGTACCGTCCACGTTTGGGGAGTTCCTTCCCGCAGCAGGTCATAGGGCCCTTGCACTTCCAGTTCCAGGTAACGCTGCGAAGCGGTGGCATACACCTCAATTTCCGATTCCCCAGGTGCAATGGCATCGGGGGGCAGATCGGGAAATTGTTTGACAAACAGCACCCCCCCATCGACATGGGCCAGCCAGCCCCCAGCTCCATCGGCAAATAATTTTTGATCCCGGGGTTCCGCAATGGCGGTAATCTGCTGGGCTTGGTGATCCCATACGGCGATGCCCTGGGCTTGCAAAATGGGGGGAGGGTCAAAGCCTTGGATGGCACTGAGACCTGAGCCTACGGGGAATAGGGTCAACCCAGACCCCGCTACCCGCGAAACTTCCCAGGGGGCATAGAACAGAGGAGAGGTTGGATTCACCTGGGAGACGGGGTGAATATCGTAATCGAGGCGGATGCCATTGCCTTCTGGGTGAATATGCTTACTGACTTGAATGCCTAAGGTGGGACTCACGCCACTTTCTAGGGTGAGGGTTTCTCCGGTGATGATCGCTTTGTAGGGGAGACGATCGATCGTGGCATCTGGCGGCCAATTCCAGTTAGATTGTGGGCTTAACCAAAAGGTAGATCCGTAGGTTTCCGGCTCTACGGTGTCGGGGAGAAGGATATTGTCGCCCCAGAGGGAATCCTGCCAGAGCCGAAAATCCGTAATACGTCCGCCGTGCAGGGGATCCACCGTGACGCGAACCGTATCTCCATCTAAGCGATACTGTCCATCCGGTTGTAATTCCCATCCGGCTGCATTTGCGTCAGAGATGGGGAGCATGAGCCAGAGCCAACCGCAACACCAAAACCCCATAAGCCATACGGTCAATTTCTGCATATCGATCGTAGTCGCATCCTTAAATGTTCTAAAACACGGGACAGTTAGGCTAACCTAGGTTGTCGTAAAATTCTGAAACTTATGTTACTCCAGTCTTCAGGGCACCTTGATCAATTGTGGGGCAGCACAGCCGACTCCCGCAACCCTCATTCTTGCTTTCGGTACTAGACCAAAATCTTGAATATTTCGAGGTGCCCTTCAATTATAAAGAAGTTCTGAAGATTTGCAGGATCAGGTTTCTCTAACCAAGCCCACCCAGTTTCCTACACCTAATTGCAGCGATCGTCTGTTTCCCTGGCTGGGAAAAGATGCCGTTCGAGAAAGTGTCTTAGACTAGCAACGGTTGCGAGAACACGGCTCTGGGACACCTCTTCTCAGTCCTGTGCCTCAACCGGTATCCCCCAAAAGCCTAATGTTTCTCCTTTAAGCCCATGACTCAAGCCGCCGTTACCATTCGTTTTTTACCCGATAATGCGGTCACTCAAGCCGTGGTGGGTGAACCCCTCCTCGATGTGGCGACCCGGGCCGGAATTCGGATTCCTACGGGATGCTGCATGGGATCTTGCCATGCCTGTGAAGTGGAATTAAACGGGCAAGCGGTCTGTAGCTGTATTACAGCGGTTCCGGAATCCACAACAGAAATCACGGTGGACTTATATAGCGATCCGGCTTGGTAAGTCGGGGAACATGAATTTGGGATGAGTATTAACGATGTACTGACGTTATCGGATTACTTTAAGGTACGGTCCAAACTCGATCGCTACCTTGCCAACCGGTGAAACTTGACAATGATGAGGAATTGAGCTTAACATAAGTGCAAACAAAGTACTACTATTGTAAGTACAATATGCTTTATTAACACTGGTTAATCACGATCTGCTTGATGCCAATCTGTAGGTCGTTGAGATTCTAGTAGAAATTCACATTTGCTAAGTCCAGAACCCTTACGGTATAGGTATTAGCCACACCCATCCTAATTTTACAGCTAGGGACTGAAGCAATCATAGCATAGGTCTTTCATCGCCAACTGACGAAAGATCCTAGGAATAGACAAGCAGAATATAGTTTGCCACTTTCTGATCATAACCTTTGGAGCATATTGGCTTCCCATGAAAGACGGAAAAATATAACGAAAGAATGGAGTACGGGCTTCATTTTTCCACCTTAAACTGTAGGTCTAATCCTCAAACAGTTTAGTAGGAAATTTTTAAATTCATTGAATTTATTGAGATTAAGGAGATGATGGTTACTGTGTTAAGTCAAGCCATACAAGATACTTCCATTACGATAAATACTCGATCGTTGACAACTTTTGGACTGCTTATTGGCGTGATTTTTTCGTCCTTTTTGCTCTACAAACTTCCCAGTCTGGCTGGCTTTATTCTCAACAAGACTAAATTCAAAAAAGCCAAAGATTTTTATGAAATCGTTATTAAGCCCTATCGGAGTAGACTTGGATTTCTACTTTTATTATCAGTTTCTGATTTGTTTTGGATGTCAACTAACAAATCTCAGCTTTTAAATATTATAGAAATTACCTTTGCGATCGTTCTGTCAGTATTCAGCTATCTATTAGCATCTGATCTTTTTAAGCAATTCTTTGATATTTATTTGCTGAGCGAATCTTTAAATACGAGCCGTAAGATAAATAGTGAATTTCTTCTCGTTCTTCGGTTTTTATCTAACATATTTATCTTTTTAATTATCGCCTTCTTTTTTGCTCAACTGCATCAATTTAACGTCATTGGCATTTTGACCAGTATCGGCATTGGAGGCGTGGCTCTTGCTTTAGCGTCCCAAAAAATATTGGAACAAGCGCTATGGGGCTTAGTGCTCTTTTTAGATCAGCCCTTTGACCTGGATGACTATCTTCATCTTCCCGATCGAACTTTTGGGCGGGTAGAATTAATTGGTTGGCGTTCTACGCGAATTCGTATTTCAGGAAAAGGTTCATTGCTGATTGTTCCCAATAGTTATCTCTGTCAGAACAATATCGAAAACATGTCCCGCATTAAGAAGCAAATCTCGATACTAGAATTTTCCTTCGATCGTGAAATATCTGACCATGAGAAGGCTTTGATTCGCCGCGTAATTTTAATCAGTACGGAAGATATTTTTGGTATTGATCATGATCTAACTAAGGTAGAATTTAGTGAGATCGACCAAAATGAAGTTAAAATTGTTCAGGCTAGAGTTACCCTATTTATTCTGGGATCCAAGGAAGCAGCGGAAGAACTGCGATTCCAATTAATCGATGTGGCGTGCCAGAAAATATCTGAGAAATTACAGGAGTATGGTATTGCCTTCTCGGTGGAGCAAAAGATTATGAATGTTCCATCTCCCATGAAAGTCTAGGTTCAGGTCTTCCGTATCCGGTCAACAGTATCAATGTTAAAAGCGGGTATCAACTTAAGGCGGAAGAGTGCGGCGCGAAGCGCCGCACTCATCCCATAAATTTT
>JBEAPM010000554.1:0-6734 GCA_041164445.1 Cyanobacteriota bacterium | reverse complement strand
GACAAAACTCAACCGTCGTATGAGGTAAACCTAGCAATAAGTCAAGATGGTAATCCATGATTACCCTCCTCTTAAAAAGTACCTCCATTATACAATATCCACTGAGAACTCAGGAGAGCCGAATCTTTATCCTTAATCCCAAAATGAGCATAGGAGAAACTATTGAAGAGTTAGCGATCGTTGCTTTTGTTGCTCAAGGAGATGAATATCAAGACCGTATTTCATATTTGCCGCTTCTAAGATAGAAGCTTTCTCCAGGAGTTGGTTCAAGTGGGCAAGACGATCGCTTACCTCGATCGCAGTTCTGATGCGCTTTAAACTCTTGCGATCGGGGTTTCTGCTTTAAGCCAACAAATCTGCTAGGGGAACGCTAAAACCCGTTAGCACCGCACGGGTACTTACTGCATCATGACTCTGCACTAGCGTCTGAGCCGTTGCAGTAATGGCCAACACCCAGCCACTATCAGGAAAAACTAACCAAATTTCCTGCGCCTGGGATTCTAAATATTCTCTCACCTTTTGAAACACCTCCTCTGCGCCATCATTGGGGGAAATAATTTCCGCCACAAACGGGAAACTATGGGGCAACACCTTAAAATCGCCGTGCTCTGTCACCTGCGCCGCATCCAAATAAGCCACATCGGGACAGCGCACTCGCCCTGTAGTGCGACAACTGGTTTCCACATCTTATCCTTCTCAGTAAGATCGCAACACTTAACATGGCAAGATAGAAGCCAACATTCCCAAGGTCAACATTATGGGACAAGCCGGTATTGTTCTACAGCAGGTGCTGCACACCTATCAGATCCCTGAATCCCAACTGGCAAAAGAATTAGGGGTGACTACTGCTGCCGTTGCCAACTGGACAGGAGAAATTCGGGATCCCTATTCAGAGCAGGTCAGAGCGATCGTCAAAGTCCTGCGACGCATTAACCCCCAATCCGCAGATACTTTTAAGACCCTTTATTGGGATTCCCTCTGATGGCATAATGGAAGGCTGTCAATTTTGTACAGACTTTGTAACAAACGTCAGGAGTTAAGTAGCCCTATGGCGCAGATGTATTACGACAGCGATGCCAATCTGGATCTGCTGAATGGAAAAACCGTAGCGATCGTTGGCTATGGCTCTCAGGGGCATGCCCATGCCCTCAATCTCAAGGATAGCGGCGTGAATGTGGTGGTGGGGCTATACCCCGGCAGCAAATCCGTGGCCAAAGCTGAAGCAGCAGGGCTCAAGGTGCTTTCGGTGAGTGAAGCGGCTAAGGTTGCGGATCTCGTGATGATTCTCCTGCCGGATGAGGTGCAGAAAACCGTCTACACCACTGAAATTGCGCCCAATCTCCAGTCTGGCAATGTCTTGCTCTTTGCCCACGGTTTTAATATCCACTTTGGCCAAGTCGTGCCGCCGGAAGATGTCGATGTTGTCATGGTGGCTCCTAAGGGGCCGGGCCACTTGGTACGTCGCACCTACGAACAAGGGCAAGGGGTGCCTTGCTTATTTGCCGTATACCAAGATGCTACGGGACAAGCCCGCGATCGGGCCATGGCCTACGCAAAAGGTATTGGTGGTACCCGTGCTGGAATTTTAGAAACAACCTTCCGGGAAGAAACGGAAACGGATTTATTCGGCGAACAGGTGGTACTCTGTGGCGGTCTTAGCGAACTGATTAAATCTGGCTTTGAAACCCTCGTCAATGCTGGATATCAACCTGAGTTGGCCTACTTTGAATGTCTCCACGAAGTCAAGCTCATCGTTGACCTGGTGGTGGAAGGCGGCTTAGCCACAATGCGCGACAGTATCTCCAATACCGCTGAATATGGCGACTACACCCGTGGGCCCCGCATCATTACCGATGAAACCCGCGCTGAAATGCGTAAAATTCTCAGCGAAATTCAGTCTGGGCAATTTGCCAGAGAGTTTGTGCTGGAGAATCAATCGGGTAAGCCGGGCTTTACAGCGATGCGTCGTCAGGAAGCAGAACATCCCATTGAAGTGGTGGGTAAAGATCTGCGGGCCATGTTTAGCTGGTTGAAAAAAGCTTAGGTTAGGGAATAGGGATTAGGGAGTAGGGATTAGGGAGTACAGTTGAATTTAAGCTTCCGGTCTTTGCTGTTGTTCCCTATCCCCTGGAACCTGTTCCCTATCCCCTAAAACCTATCCCCTAGAGAGCACCCATGTAGGTGAGACCGAGAATGACCCCAGCTCCTAAAATGTGACCGAAGCAAGCGCTACCGATGACAGCCGGTAGACCAAAGCCACCAAAGAGATTCGGAGAGGGCATGGCGGGGCCAGCATTTTGAATTTTAACGGTGGATTTTGCAAAGGCGATCGCAATAATGTTGCAAGCTACCATCACGAAGCCAATTTTTAAGCTCCAGGAGGGAGTGGCCGGAACACTCGCCAACAGGTTATGCAGAAATAAAGTAGACATCATTTAAGAGACTCTCCAGAAAAATAGGTTGTTATTGCCAAAGCAGCGAATGCAAAGTTTTGCACTGCTCTACTCTTACCAAGAGAAGGAAACATTTTGGAACATTTCGTATAGATTCTTAACCTAGTCTGGCCAGCCCCCAGGCTCAAGAACCGTCAAAATCCCATTGCTTTCGCTAAGCTATCTACCTCTGGGGGCAATCCGCCATGCACTTCGTTGTGGCTATGATCGATCGCTGTGCCGGGATCTTTTAAGCCATTGCCCGTTAGAACACAAACGATCGTTGCCCCTGGGGGGACTTGCTCTTTGCACTTGAGTAACCCTGCCACGGAGGAGGCACTCGCCGGTTCACAGAAAATCCCTTCTTGGGCCGCCAGCAAGCGGTAAGCGTCTAAAATTTCCTGATCCGTCACGGCATTAAACTGCCCCTGACTCGCATCCCGAGCCGCGATCGCCTGTTTGGCACTGGCGGGATTGCCAATGCGGATAGCGGTGGCCAAAGTTTCCGGGTGTTTAACCGGAGCCCCATACACGAGGGGAGCGGCTCCATCCGCCTGGAAGCCCATGAGGCGAGGCAACTTTTGGCAGCGCCCCACTTGGTGATATTGGCAAAATCCCATCCAGTAGGCCGTAATATTCCCTGCATTTCCCACCGGAATACAGAGCCAATCGGGAGCATCCCCCAGGGTATCCACCAGTTCAAAGGCTCCCGTTTTTTGACCCTCTAAGCGATAGGGATTGACGGAATTGACTAAGGTAACGGGATAGCGATCGGAAACCGCCTTCACCATGTCGAGGGCTTGGTCAAAATTCCCTTCAATAGCAAAGACTTCTGCCCCATAGAGCAAGGCTTGAGCCAATTTACCCATAGCCACGTAGCCATCGGGAATGACCACAAAGGCCCGTAAACCGCCCCGTCGGGCGTAGGCTGCCGCTGCTGCCGAGGTATTCCCGGTACTGGCACAAATCACCGCTTCGGCTCCAGCTTCTTTTGCCTTGGACACCGCTACGGTCATGCCCCGATCCTTAAAGCTGCCCGTCGGATTTAAACCATCAAATTTGACATAGACCTGAACGTCTTTTCCCACTAGGGCTGCAATCCGGGGCACGGGAATGAGGGGAGTGTTCCCTTCTTTGAGGGTAATGACCGGGGTTTGCTCTGTTACGGGCAAGAAATCCCAGTATTGATGAATTAAGCCTTCCCAGGCGGATGCGGTGGCCGTAGTCGGATGATGAGGAAGCGTGGCAGTCACTGAGGTTGAAGCAATATAGGACTATACTTCAAAAATATAACGGTTTTCTGCCCAATCTGGCACAAAGTTAATTTTTCGGTTTGCCCCTGAAAGGGAAAGAATTTCAGGGAAGAGTATCTCACTCTTATGCCTTAAGTTGGTCGCCGCAAGGGGGGAAATCAAGGCTTTTTCCCTCCCACATTGAGTGCTATATCATTGAGTGCGTTAACATAACTAGGTGCTAGAAGTTTGTCGGAGCGTGTTCTATGAATAATGCAACAGATTTACCTCAACTCTTAGAGAACGGACTCCGGTTTACCCTAGGAGCCGGAACTGCCCTGATGGACAGTCTTCAGGATACGGAAAAGCGAGAAACCACCCTAAATCGCTTGCAAACGGATTTTGATGGCTTGTCCCAGGAGTGGGTAGACCGAGGAACCCAAACGGAACAGGAAGCCCGTCAGTTTGTGGAGAGCCTCTTGGCGGGATCGGGACTGCCGAATTTTAATGCCCCTGCCAGTACGGCCACCGTTACCACAACTGCCACGGCAGTTCCCCATACGGTTCAGGATGATCTCAAGGAATTAACCGCCCAGATCATTGCTTTACGGGAAGCCCTAGAAGAAAATTTAACGCCTTCTAGCTAAGCCATCGGTAGTGGCTTTGCTCCCCTTGCGGAAGCTACGGCGAACACACATCTTCGGGATCCCCCTAAATCCCCCTTAGTTAAGGGGGACTTCCGAGCCTTTTGATCCGGTTCCCCCTTGTTGAGGGGGGTTACCCTTGCACACCCCTGCAAGGGAAGCAATTGAACGATAACGTTAGCCTCTATTCTTTGTAACGCCCCTGAGGTTGATACACTACACCACGGTTTCAGCAGTCCAGTCCTTACCCCTGATTTAGGACTGCTGTAGCCAGGATTGATGGCCAGAACTGGCAACTTATGTTGCAGCCTAAACTTGCAGCCAAACTTTGCAACTTAAATGATGGAATCTGCTGATCACGATCGCTCTGCCCCCTCAGAATCTGTTAATCCGATGGAATATGGAACAACAGATGACCTGGATTTACCGACTATTCCCCTCAACCGTCAGGTACACCTTCAACCGACCCCCCCAGCGGATCTCCCCCAACGATTGCAAATTATTCTGCCAGCGGAAGAGGCCCCTAAGCCCGTCTTGATGGATCCGGCAACGGAGGAGGAAGAGGGTGAGGAACTAGAGATTTCTCCAGATGTGTGGTGGGAAGAGATTTGGCAACAACTGCAACAACGCTTAAGCGGGGGCGATCGTTTCTGGTCTGCAGGGCAGGGGGTCGATCTGGTGGCCCGGAATCGCCTCTTGGATGGTCGTCAATTGCGGGAGTTTGCCGATCGTCTCGAAACCTATGATCTGCATCTGAAGCGGGTTTATACTAACCGCCGACAGACTGCGGTAGCTGCTGCCACGGCGGGGTACTCCGTAGAGCAACAGGACTTACCCAAACTGCTCGCAGGGGTAACGGAAGATTCCCCCTCGACTTTAGCGTTGCCCCTCTATTTGCAAACCACCCTGCGATCGGGGGCAGAAATTCGTCATCCGGGGACGGTTGTGCTGGTGGGGGATCTCAACCCCGGCAGCGCGATCGTTGCGGGGGGGGATATTGTGGTGTGGGGACGTTTGCGAGGGCTGGTTCATGCGGGTTCTGAAGGAAACGATCGCTGTCTGATTTTGGCTTTACAGATGGAGCCGACCCAATTACGCATTGCCGATGTGGTGGCTCGTCCTCCCGGTGCGCCGCCGCAGCCGTTTTACCCCGAAGTTGCTTACGTCACCCCCCAGGGAATTCGGATTACAGCGGCTAAGAATTTTACGCGAGGCTAAGACTCAGCGGACTGGAGTAAGCCTTGCATTGTCGTAATCAGTTGTTTCAGCTTCACGGGTTTGGTGACGTAGGCATTGGCCCCAGCAGACAAACAGCGATCGTCATCCCCTGGCATCGCTAAAGCGGTCAAGGCAATAATGGGGATATCCTTGTATTGGGAATCTTCTCGGAGTTTGGCAATGGCCGTTAAGCCATCCATCACCGGCATTTGAATATCCATCAAAATCAGATCTGGGTGAAGCGATCGGGTCAGATCCAGCGCCTCTTGACCATTACTGGCGGTCACTAATTCGTACCCCTTCGCTCCCAAATAATTTTGTAAGGTGCTGACATTGGCTTGATTATCCTCCGCCAGTAGAATTAGGGGCGGATGGGTGGGTTCAACCGTCTCCAACGCAGTGGATTCTAGCGGCGGAGCGATCGGCGCAGGCTGAGCGGTATCAAACTGACAGGGCAAATCAACCCAAAAACAACTCCCCTCCCCCTGCACACTCTGCAAACCCACAGAGCCACTGTGAAGATCAACAATACGCTTCACCAAAGACAACCCTAACCCTGTGCCACTATATTGACGATTGAGGGAGCCATCAATTTGCACAAAGGGTTGAAAGAGTTTCGCTTGATCGGCTTCAGAAATACCAATTCCGGTATCCGTAATTGCAAAGCGAAGCCTATGGATCAGCGGATTACTCTCCATTGGATGCACCGAAACCTCCAGATGTACCGAGCCGCCTTTCGGGGTAAATTTCACCGCATTAGAGAGTAGATTCACTAAAACTTGTCGCATGCGTCGTTCATCTAAAAAAACAGGAGAAAGTTGCGGTGGAATGATGGTTTGCAGTTGAATTTGTTTATGCAGAGCTTGCTGTTTGACAAAGGCTATACTACTAGAACATAACAGATTAAGCTGTACCGAAGTCCAATTTAATTCTAGTTTTCCGGCTTCAATTTTAGAGAGGTCTAGAATATCATTGATCAGATCTAAAAGATGACTACCACTGCGTTGAATGGTCTCTAAAGACTGTCGTTGTTTTTCATTAATTGAGCCAAGAACCTCTTCTAGTAAGACTTCTGACATACCCAGAACTGCATTCAGAGGTGTTCGCAATTCATGGCTCATAGCCGCTAAAAACTCATCCTTAAGACGAGTTGCTCGCGACAGTTCTTCATTGGTTTGTTGGAGACTCGCTTCAGCTTTTTTCCGCTG
>JBEAPM010000553.1:0-19779 GCA_041164445.1 Cyanobacteriota bacterium | reverse complement strand
TGGTGGTGGGGCCAGAGGTTCCCCTCGCCCTCGGGCTGGTCGATCGTCTCCAGGCTATCGGGATTCCGGCCTTTGGCCCCACTCAAGAGGGAGCGCAATTAGAAGCCAGTAAGGCCTGGGCGAAAACCTTGATGGTGGAGCAGGGAATCCCCACGGCCCGCTCTGCCACGTTTACCGATCGGGATGCGGCCCTAGCCTACTTAAAGGATCAGGGTGCCCCCATTGTGATTAAGGCCGATGGCTTAGCGGCGGGCAAAGGGGTGACGGTGGCCCTGACCTTGGCGGAAGCCGAAACGGCGATCGAGGCGGCCTTTGGGGGGAAATTCGGCGCAGCGGGTCACTGCTTGGTCATCGAAGAATACTTAACCGGGGCAGAGGTATCCATTTTGGCCTTCACCGATGGCAAAACGATTCGTCCCTTGCTGCCTGCCCAGGATCACAAGCGCATTGGCGAAGGGGACACGGGTGAGAATACGGGGGGCATGGGGGCCTACGCTCCGGCCCCGCTGGTGACACCGGAACTTTTCCGCCGCATTGAGAGCGAAGTCTTAGAACCAGCCCTGGTGGGGCTTCAGGCGAGAGGTATTGACTATCGAGGCATTCTCTATGCGGGGCTGATGATTACCCCGGAGCAGGAACCAAAAGTGATTGAGTTTAACTGTCGCTTTGGGGATCCGGAAACCCAGGTGGTTCTCCCCCTGTTGGAAACCCCCTTACTGGATTTGATTAGGGCTTGTCTGGAACAACGCTTAGGGGAACAACCGCCCCTACAGTGGCGATCGGGAACGGCGGCAACGGTGGTGGTGGCGGCACCGGGTTATCCAGGGGCTTATCCTAAGGGATCTCCCATTACGGGGCTTTCAGCCGCAGAAGCCCAGGGCGCGATCGTTTTCCATGCTGGCACCACACTGGAAGCAGAAACCCTACAAACCAATGGTGGCCGCGTCCTAGCGGTCACCGCCCTCGGGGATGACTTTGATCATGCCTTTGCGGGAGCCTACCAAGGGATCAAGGCGATCGACTTCGAGGGGATGTACTATCGACGGGATATTGGCTACCAAGTCCGTTCTCAAGCCTAATTCCAGAGCGTTAATCCTCCTCTACCTCAGACTTCATCCGCTCCAAGGTGAGTTCCATTTGCTGAAACATTTGTTGCGGCGTAAGGCCAAACTGTCCTAAGTGGGTTTTTAATTGCTCCACCGTCATTTTGGCCATGAAGTCTTCTGAAAGTTCAAACCGCTTCATAAAAATGCGATAGCGATCCATCATGGTTTCCATTTGATCGATAAAGAGTTTTTTACCCTCCCGATCAAACTTGCCATAACGACTTCCCAGTTGCATGAGCGCTTGGTAATCTTCAAACAACTGGCGTGCTTCCTGCTGTACGATTTCCGAATCAAAAAATCCCATGATTTTCCCCAAATGGTCTACAGCCCAGAGAAGACAGGGCTAAGCTAACGTTCAGTGTAAGGGAGAAGTTGATCCTCTGACGATCGGGTTAACGTTCGGTTTTTCACACTAGGGGGCAGCCGTCTCCCACTGCTACCTTAAGGTTGTCTTAAATAAGTCTAGCGTTAGACAGCAGAGCTTTCCCCTGAACGCGAAAAAATTTAAGGGTAGAGGGTGTACTCTCCCGCCTTAAAGGTGACTTTAATTAAGGCACATGAGCCTCTTTGTAGGCTTTAACGCCCGCTAAGAATTAATCCGCAGTGAGGACAAAACGGTGAATACAGATTTTAAAACGAGCCCTAACTTTTTTAATGATGATTCAGCCCCGTCTCTGGTCTCCTATGTCCAAGCCATGAACCCGGACTTGGTGGCACAACTTTCCAAGCCCCAATCTCAAGAAGTTCTTCAGGTCATGGAGCATAACATTGCTGGGCTTCTGGGCAATCTTCCCGCAGATCATTTTAATATTGTGGTCACCACTAATAAGGAGAATCTGGGACGGCTTTTGGCCTCTGCTATGGTGAGTGGCTATTTCCTCAGAAATGCGGAACTTCGCCATTCTTTTGAACGATCGCTGGGGGAAGCGAGTGTAGAGGGTGTCGATCAAGCCCAGGACTAATGTGGGCTACCAACTTCAGGCGGAAGAGCGCCGCACTCTTCTATTAGATTTTTCGGCTTTCAGTGGAAAGCCCTCATGTGGATATTCTGGAACTCTATCAGCGTCCCTACAATCCAAAGAGTCCCATTATTTGCATGGATGAGCAACCCATGCAACTTATCCAGAAAACCCGCATTCCCCGGCTAAACCTGGCAAGGTGGAAGCGTTTAATTATGAGTATGAGCGCAATGGCACAGCGAACATTTTCTTGTTTACCGAACCCTTGGCCGGTTGGCGTCGGGTTGCGGTGCGTGAGCGGCGCACTGCTGTAGATTGGGCAAAGGAGATTCAGCGTTTGCTCATAGAAGATTATCGCCATTATCCCCAAGTCACCCTGGTCTGTGACCAGTTGAACACGTATAACATAGGCTCCCTCTATGAAGCCTTTGAGCCAAACGAAGCCCGACGATTAGTCGAACGTTTGAAAATCTACTACACGCCCAAGCATGGCAGTTGGCTGAATATAGCTGAGTGTGAACTGTCCGTATTAACACGACAGTGCTTAGATCGCAGAATCCCCGATCTTTCCGCCCTAGAAGCAGAAACGACAGTCTGGTATCAAGAAAGGAATCACTCGCAAAAATCTGTGAATTGGTAATTTACTACAGCAGATGCACGGGTTCGACTGAAGCGCCTTTACCCACAAACTTTAACTTGACGATCGCACTAGTTGCTGCCGGTAAAAATCACATCGGTGAATTTGCCCTGCACTTCATTGAGCGATCGTTTCCGTCCATCTTCTTGCCAATAGTTAATCACCTCAGTTGCCCGGTTGAGGAGTTCGACTCGTTCAACTTCCGTAATCCAATGCTTGGCTTCCAATTCACTTTTCAGTTGTTCCCAAGCATCATTGCGGGGCCAGAAAAAATAAGCCGTTAGAGGGCTTAACCCTTTGCCCACGACTTGATCCACTGCGAGGGCAACGTTTTCTTCTAACCAGAGAACTTTTAAGACAAACTTAGCCGATGTTGAAACCTCTGTCACCGAATTCTGATCCCTTACATTACTAAAGTACAGCCCGTTATTGTACCCTAGGATTGCTGTTTTGTCTTTGTTTGATCGCCCCGGTTCCTCATGATCCATTCCCCCTCTGCTCCCCTTGGTGTTGCCGTCGTTGGTACCGGATTTGGCCAAAAAGTGCATATCCCAGGCTTCCAAACCCACGATCGCACTCAGGTGGTGGCGGTGTATCATCGGGAACCCGCCAAAGCCGCAGCCATTGCGGACGCTCATCACATTCCCCACGGCTGCTCAGACTTAGATACCCTCTTGGCGCTGCCCGAGGTGGAAGCGGTCAGTTTAGCCACGCCGCCCTTTCTTCATTTTGCGATGGCGAAGGCCATCCTCAAGGCAGGGAAACATCTGCTGCTGGAAAAACCGACCACGTTAACCGTCGATGAAGCGATCGCCCTCCAGACCTTAGCCACCGATCGCAACTTACAAGTCGTCATGGATTTTGAGTATCGGGTCGTGCCGGAATGGCAATACTTTCAAGAACTGATTGCCCAAAACTATGTAGGGACTCCCTACCTCATTCGCATTGACTGGCTCATGTCCAGCCGCGCCAACCCGCAACGGGCTTGGAATTGGTATGCCCGCAAAGACCAAGGGGGCGGAGCTCTCGGCTCTTTAGGCTCCCATAGTTTCGACTACATTCCCTGGCTCTTTGGCCCCGTGCGTCGGCTCCATGCTCACCTCAGCACCGCTATTCGAGAACGGCCCGATCCCCTGCAGCAGAACCAACTCAAACCCGTAGACTCCGACGACACCTGTTTGCTCACCCTAGAGTTGGAAAAAGGAACCCCGCTCCAACTTGCCATTAGTTCCGTCAGCCAAAATGGCCGAGGCCACTGGATTGAAGTCTATGGCGATCGCGGCACCCTCATTTTGGGCAGCCCGAGCCAAAGTGACTACATCTACGGCTTTCAGATCCAAGGGGCTGCTGCGGGAGAAGCCTTAAAGGAATTCCCCCTTCCCGATCGCTTTGCCTTTCCTCATGCCTATCCCGATGGTCGTCTCTCCGCCTTTTTACGCATCATCGATCGCTTTGTGAAGTCCATTTATAGTCAACAGCCCGTAGCCCCCTCGCTGCGGGAAGGCATTTATTCTCAACTCCTCATGGATCTCACCCACCAAAGCGATCGAACCGGACAATGGGTCAGCGTTCCAGCCTTAAACCGAGTCTAAATCAACCCAGCGTTATCAACCCAACGTTACCCTAGCAAGCGCAAAATTTTCATGGAAGCGTGCGGGGCTCCGCGCCGCACGCTTCCGCCTTAAGTTTTAAGTTGGTCCCCCCACAACAAACCCAGAAGACCGCATTTCCTGGATCAGAGAACCTGAATCCGCTTTGCCGTTGAGTAGACAAGCCAACAAAAGAAAAATCGGGGATCGGCTGTTACCGCCCTTTGATAGACTGGGATGATGAAAGAAAGATTAAGAACCCAGGAACATGCTTTGCATGAACCGAACGTTTCTAAGATTTCACACCATTTCTTAAAAATACAGGCAGTTGGGAGGAATACCCGTGGACTCAACCCTCGGATTAGAAATTATTGAAGTCGTCGAGCAAGCAGCAATTGCTTCTGCTCGCTGGATGGGTAAAGGTGAAAAGGATACCGCAGATCTCGTTGCCGTGGAAGCCATGCGGGAGCGCATGAACAAAATCCACATGCGGGGTCGTATTGTCATTGGGGAAGGAGAGCGGGATGAAGCCCCCATGCTTTACATCGGTGAAGAAGTGGGGATTTGCTCCCAAGAAGGTGGCGCAGCCTTTTGTAATCCTGAAGAACTCATTGAAATTGACATTGCCGTTGATCCCTGCGAAGGAACCAACCTCGTTGCAAAAGGCCAGAATGGCTCCATGGCCGTACTCGCCATTTCCGAAAAAGGAGGGTTATTCCACGCTCCTGACTTTTACATGAAGAAGTTGGCTGCTCCTCCTGCTGCCAAAGGCCATGTAGATATTAATAAATCTGCGACCGAAAATCTGAAAATTCTCTCTGATTGTCTCGATCGTTCCGTTGAGGAATTAGTGGTGGTCGTGATGGATCGTCCCCGTCACAAGGAACTGATCCAAGAAATTCGGAATGCAGGGGCTCGGATTCGTCTGATCAGTGATGGTGACGTTTCCGCTGCGATCTGTACCGCTTTCTCCGGTAGTAATATTCACTGCTTGATGGGAATCGGTGCTGCCCCCGAAGGTGTCATTAGTGCTGCAGCCATGCGCTGTTTGGGCGGTCACTTCCAAGGGCAACTGGTCTATGATCCTGCGGTGGTCAAGTCTCCTGAAAGTGAAAAGTGGACGAAAGAAGGCAACTATCAACGTCTCAAAGAGATGGGCGTTGAAAACCCCGACAAAGCCTTTGATGCCCATGAATTGGCTTCCGGTGAAACCGTTCTGTTTGCGGCCAGTGGTATTACCACCGGTACCTTAATGCAAGGGGTTCGCTTCTTCCATGGTGGCGCACGGACTCACAGCTTGGTCATCTCCAGCCAGTCTAAAACGGTTCGTTTTGTAGATACCATTCACATGGTTGATGAACCCAAGAGCATTGCTTTGAGATAGTGCTGCATCAGTTCATTTGGGCGGCACAGCCGCCCGCCAAAGTCTCTGCATTGCAATAGAGAAGAGAGACCAACGTGTCAATCTTGCAAGGTATCCTTAAAGATTGACTAAAAATCGTAATGTTTACCGCTCAAGGAACCACTGTCAATGACACTGGTTCTTTTTGTTTTAAACTCCTCTCCCCTTCAGTCAGAGTTACAACAGACCCTCAAGACGGCGACGAATATGATCTAGTTGCTCTGTTGAATATTCCTCTGGTTCATCATCGGCTGCATTCCCGCCCGTGTTCTTTGCTGCCTCTGAACCAGAGCCATCTGCTTGCCAAGTGGTTTCTTCCAAATTATTCTCCGGTGGTACCAAGAGAAAGCGATCGAACTGATTGGTGGGTGTAAAGCCCCGAGGCACTAAACAGGCCTCGTAGTTCGCATCTTTACAAAATTCTTCAATTTCTTGCCGATCTAAACGCTCAATAGAAGGGGGCAAAAAATCTTGGGCTTCCAAGAGTAACGAGTAGCGGGTGGCATCATCTTCATCCTCAAACATTAAGACCAAATGTCGATCGCCCATGGATAAGGTGTGAATGCCTTCATTTTCTGTGCCCGGATTGAACAGTAAAACAAAAACTTTCATTTTTTAAAAAAGTTGTAAATTACAGATTTCAAAATATTTTTAAGATACATACAGCAGTCCTAAATGGGTTATGTGGTGTGCGCCCGGAGGGCGAACACCACATAACGGTTTCAGCAGTCTAGTCATTACAACTGATTTAGGACTGCTGTAAGCGGCAAAAGCGCTGACCAAGGATCAACGTTTTACTGAAAATGGGTGATTTCACGGTGAATCTTTACCGTGAATCTTTACTGTGAATTATAGGGCACCTCGATTCATTGTGGCGGGCGGCGGTACCGTCCGCCACAATCCCTATTCTTGTGTGGAGGTGCCGATAGGGTGTTGAAGTTTTGGCTAGATTGCTCCGCCTGTCGTGAGGGCTTTAGCCCTCAAAAAGTGCAATCTACAGGCGATCCGCTTAACCTTCAAAGGTCCCTTTTGAAGGTTATTTTGAATTTTAAGTTTCCACTCCCTGCCGTCAAGCCCGAAAGTACGAGTCTTGAAATTTCTGCCCCTCCCAGAGCCGGATCACTCCTCAGTCGTTGCAGACTGCCCACAACAATGGTGGTCAATGCCTAAGCTATCCAGTAATAAATCACTGACGGCATTGGCAACGACGAATTCATTGAAAAAACTTTTAGAAAAATCGAAATTTTTCATTTCCGTAACGATCGCTAGCACGAGGGTACCCACATCGGTTTCCCCCTCTAAACGCTGACGGACGTAGACTTGGGCTGCTCGAAAGGCAATGGAATGGTTGACGATCTCAGGGATAAACTCTTGATCTAGCCAAGTATGCAACGATCGCTGTAGCCATTCTCCTTCCTGCTGAGCATTGGTTGCCAGGGGGAGGGTAATCGCTGGAATGGGATCCGCCATAGGCATGGTCTCCTAAAGTCAACAGATTTAGGTCAATAACTGCCACATCGCATAACGACATGTGGCATAACTATAAAACATTGTTTGGAAGCATTTTCCAGTTTTGCATGAGCTTTAACATTTCTCAAATTCTGGATGGATACGCTCAAGGCTACTTTCTCATGGCAGAGGATGATGGTGAGTTGAATTGGTACTCTAGCCGCAAGAGAGCCATTATTCCCTTGGATAATCGGTTTCGCTATCCGAAGTCCTTGCAGCGAGTCCTCAACCAAAAGCGATTTGAAATTTCCATCGATCGGGCTTTTGATGCGGTGGTGGATGGATGCGCCAACCGGGAAGTTACCTGGATTTCCGACGAACTGAAGGAGATTTATAGCTTGCTCCACCAGGCTGGGTGGGCCCACAGTTTTGAAACCTGGCAAGGGGATCAGTTAGCCGGAGGGATCCTGGGGATTCATCTCGGGGGAGCCTTTATTGGTGAGTCAATGTTCTATCACATTCCCGACGGATCTAAGGTAGCAATGGTGGAACTGGTGAGATGTCTGAGAAACTGGGGGTTTGTCTTGTTTGACGCGCAAATGAATAATCCCCACCTCGATCGCTTTGGAGCCACGATCGTGACGGAACGAGAGTATATGCGATTGCTGCGCCATGCCCTGCACAACCCCTGTGAATTTCAATTCAGCAATCCAGGGCACCTGGAAGTTTAGTCCCCAAGCCTGATCACCCGGTTACCCACTTAAGGCGGCAGAGTGCGGCGCGAAGCGCCGCACTCTGCCATTAAATTTTTCGCTTTTAGTGGAAAGCGGATCTCCAGACGGTTTATACCGTTAGGCTAGGGCGGGCACGGGGGCACCGCCCGTACATTCAGATTGCAAAATGAGAATTGCTGCCCGTAAAGCCGTAAAGCCTAATCCCGATGCAGACTTCCTTAAAATGATATAGTTTGTCACCAGGTTGTTTAACAACACGGTGTCAAAACCGCTTTCTCAATGTCGATCGTGGGCTTTCAAGGAGTAATAAAAACAACAATGGGTCTGGTGGTACAAAAATATGGGGGAACCTCCGTCGGTTCGGTAGAACGCATACAGGCTGTTGCTCAGCGCATCTTAGGCACGATCGCACAGGAGCATCAAGTGGTGGTGGTGGTTTCAGCTATGGGAAAAACCACCGATAGTTTGGTTCAACTTGCCCAAGATATTACAGATACCCCCAGTGTGCGGGAAATGGATATGTTGTTGGCAACGGGAGAGCAGGTCTCTATTGCTCTGCTGAGTATGGCTCTGCAAACCCTAGGACAGCCTGCTCGATCCATGACGGGGTTTCAGGCTGGCTTCATCACCGAAAAACACCATGGCCGCGCCCGGATTTTAGAAATTAAAACGGAGCGCATCCGTAGTGCCTTAAATCAGGGTGAAGTGGTGGTGGTGGCAGGTTTTCAGGGCATGAGCATTACGGATAACTTAGAAATTACCACCCTAGGTCGAGGCGGATCCGATACCTCCGCCGTAGCCTTAGCTGCTGCGTTACAGGCGGATTGCTGCGAAATTTATACCGATGTCCCCGGCATTTTAAGCACCGATCCCCGCATTGTGCCCGAGGCCAAACTGATGGCGGAAATTACCTGTGAGGAGATGCTGGAGTTGGCCAGCCTAGGGGCGAAGGTCTTGCATCCCCGTGCTGTGGAAATTGCACGAAATTATCATGTTTCCCTCGTTGTGCGTTCAAGCTGGACTACCGATCCGGGCACTCAGGTTCTCTCTCCCCAGGTAGCCACTGCCCCCCGAGCCCTCAATAATCTAGAGATTGCCCGGCCCGTCGATGGCATTGAAATCGATCGTCATCAAGCCAAAGTAGGTATCCTCCATGTTCCCGATCGCCCTGGAATTGCCGCCCACCTCTTTGGGGCCCTCAGTCAGGCGGGCATCAACATCGATTTAATTATTCAATCCATTCACGATGGCCACAGTAACGATATTGCCTTTACGGTGGACGAAACCCAGTTAGAGCAGGCGGTTCAGATCACTGCCGTTAGCCTGGCCGAATTGATGGGGAAAGACCTAGAGCAGGTGCGCCACCAAATTCAAAGTGATGAAACGATCGCTAAAGTGAGTATTTCAGGCGCAGGAATGATTGGTCGTCCTGGGGTGGCTGCGCAAATGTTTGCGGCTCTGGCCGCTGCCGGAGCCAACATTCAAATGATTTCCACCTCCGAAATTAAAGTGAGTTGCGTCTTAAGCCGTTCCGATGCCGACGCAGCGATCGCCGCCTTGTGTCAAACCTTTGAACTGGAAGCCTCCTCCGAGACCCGCATGGGACTGAGATTAGCCGACTGGGGACACGCCCCAATCCACTCCATTCCAGCGGTACGGGGGGTTGCCCTAGACGAAAACCAGGCCGAACTGGCCATTCGCGCCGTCCCCGATCGCCCCGGCATGGCGGCGCAAATTTTCGGACTCCTGGCTAAACACCTCATTAGCGTAGACATGATTATTCAGTCCCAGCGCTGCGCTAAGGGGACGACGGGTATCACCAGAAATATTGCCTGTACCGTTAGCAAAGCAGATGCGCTGACGGCTCAATCGGTGTTAACGGAAGCCATGAACTCCTTAGGCATTGGGGCCGTCGAAGTCAATCCCCAGGTTGCCAAAGTCAGTATCGTGGGCTCGGGCATGGTCTATCAAGAAGGGGTTGCCGCTAAAATGTTTGCCGCCTTAGCCCAAGAACAGATCAATATTCAGATGATTGGTACCTCTGAGATTAAAACCAGTTGCCTTGTCAAGGCAGATCAGGGCAAAGCGGCGGTGGGGATCATCCACAAAACCTTTGGCTTGTCCGCATAACCTTCTATTTCCCTATTCCCCTCCTGTGGAGCCTGTGGAGGGGAATAGGGAAACGCCCCAATTCATCGAGGTGCCCTGCTAATGGGGGTTCATGGCTGTTAACTGCTGCGCTAAGGCTATTTTCACTTTCTCATAGGCCCCTTCAAGCTGCAGGAAATGCAACTCTGCCCCCGATACGGTGCCAGCACGCCCCAGGTTTTCCAGGGTTTTGCACTGTTGGGCAACGGTGATGGCTCCCAAATTAGCACTACTGGATCTTAAGGTATGGGCAGACTGCCGTAAGGCATTGGGATCCACTGCAACGATCGCAGCTTGAATTTGCTGGAGATACTGGGGAGCGGTTTCCAAGTACTTGCCCAAAATTTCCCGGAGAATCTCATCGGCTTTGGCTCCGCCCATCTCCCGAATGTCCTCTAAGATCTGCAGATCCAGAACCGGATCATTTCCGGAGTCCAGGGCTTGAGCCTGAACTGGGGCAGCGGTAACTTTCTGAGGCTCCTCCCTGAAGCGTTGTTCTCTCCGCTGATGGTTGGCCTTCTCTAGGGCTTGTCTTAACTCCACGTTGCGGATCGGCTTGGTAATATAGTCATCCATTCCCGCCGCCAAACACTTCTCTCGATCGCCCTGCATGGCGTAGGCGGTGACGGCAATAATCCAGGGGCGTTCCGACTTTGGCCAGTTCTGACAAATGTGCTGCGTAGCGGTTAAGCCATCCATTTCTGGCATTTCTACATCCATCATCACCACATCATAGGGGGCTTGAACTAAGGCATGGAGGGCTTCTAAGCCATTACCCACCACATCGGCTCGATAGCCCAGTTTTTGCAACATCAGCAGCGCAACCTGTTGATTGACACTATTATCTTCCGCCAGCAGGATGCGCAGGGGACTAGGTTTTTGAGGGGTGGGGTGCGGGGTACTTTCCCCAGAGTAGGTACGGCTGACCATGCCTGGAAATGTACTTTTCCATTGGGGGACGGCCTGGGTAATGATGGTGAAGTAAAACGCAGATCCTTCCTGTCTTTGGGACGGAACCCACGCCGCCGGGGGATGCCCGGCCACGGTTCCGCAACTTTCCACCCAGATATGTCCTCCCATCAGTTCTGTGAGTCGCTTACAAATGGCCAGCCCTAAGCCCGTGCCGCCATACTTCCGGGCGATCGCTGAATTGACTTGACTAAAGGCCTGAAACAGGAGCCCTTGTTGTTCAGGGGCAATGCCAATACCGGTATCCTGAACAGCAAATTGAATGGCATAGGCTTCCTCTGCTGCATCCCATTGGCTGGCGGAAACGATCAACTTAATCTCGCCTTGATTGGTAAATTTCACGGCATTGCTGAGTAAATTGACCAGGATTTGCCGCACTCGGGTCAAATCTCCCACCACGGCAACGGGGACTTGAGGGGCAATTTGGTACACCAATTCTAAGCCTTTGGCCAGGGCTTGAGGGGCAAGGAGATCTAGGGATTCTTCCACACAACGCTGAATCTCGAAGGGATAGGTTTCTAACTCTAATTTGCCGGATTCAATTTTGGAGAAGTCAAGAATGTCATTGATTAAGCTCAGTAAGGCTTCTCCGCTACTGCGAATGGTTTCGGTGAACTTTTGTTGTTGGGGGGTTAAGGGGGTATCCAAGAGCAGGCCGGTCATACCAATGACCGCATTCATCGGCGTGCGAATTTCATGACTCATGGTGGCCAGAAATTCACTTTTTGCACGGCTAGCGGCTTCGATCGCTTGTTGGGCGCTGAGTAAATCCTGATTCTTGCGTTGTAATTCTTCATTGGCGATGCTGAGTTCTTGAGTTCGCTCTGCCACCCGATGCTCTAACTCTTCATTGGTTTGCCGCAGCACCTGCTCTGTGTGCTGACGATCGCTGAGATTTCGGATCACTAAGACCACACTACTGCTTGAGGGTAAGGAGCTTGAGGGCAAGGATGATTGGAAATTTAAGGGAGAGCTAGAAATTTCTAAGTCTAAGATCTGATCGCCTTTGCGAAACTGATAAGGAGCTTGATACTGAGTTTCGGTTTGCAGCGCTAGGGCCAGGGGATGCTCGTGAGGGGGAATCTCCGCTCCCTCGTGGCTGAGAGGCAGCAGCGCAAAAAGAGATTTGCCCAAGATGCTGATATGGCTTTGCCCGAGCAGACGATCGAAAGCCGTATTACACCACTGAACTCTGCCCTGCCGATTCGTCCAAACGATCGCTTCATCCACGGTTCCCAAGGCAATTTCAATTTTCCCTAAGGTGGATCGCAGTTGACGGATTTGGTTATTGAGGGTGTCTGGATTTGAGTCCATGCTTACGGTCTCCGAGTCTCCGAGGGGTCAACTGATAGCCGATAGTTCAATGATGTTCCCGTCCGGATCCTGGGTGAAGAGAGCCGATCGTCCTGAGGTGCTTCTTTGCACAGGGCATCCATGCTGCTCTAACTGAACTTGGCAAGCTTCTAAATTATCCACTGCAAAGGCCAAATGACGGTTGCGTCCCCATTGATGGGCATTCAGCCGATCGTCTAGGACTTGATCCTGGGCAATGAGGTGCAATTGTAAAGTCCCTACCCCAAGCCATAGACCGGGAAAAGAGAGGGGACGATCGAGGGGGGGCAGATTGAGCACCGTCCCGTAGAACCAAGCCGATCGCTCTAGATCGGTCACGACCAGGGCCGCGTGTAAAAACTCAGAAATCATGGGGAATGGACTCAACCGAGGGGTTATTGTTGAAAAAACTGTTGGTCAAAGAAGCGCTGCAAGATGGGTAACTGCACCGTATCCCGAATGATCAAAAAGATCCCCAGTCCCAGCAACAGCACCAGACCCGTTTGCATGACATTCTCCTGCAAGCGGGCGGGCAAGGGTTTCCCAAAAGCCCCTTCAATGAGCAAAAAGACCAACTGCCCCCCATCCAGCGCCGGTAAGGGCAAAATATTAATGACTGCCAAATTAACGCTAATCAGAGCGGCAAAGGCAATTAAGCCGTTCGTATCATTTTGAGCGATATTGGCCCCCCACTCCACAATTTTGACGGGCCCCGCAATTTGAGGAGCTGTTTCTCCAAAATTAGAGACCAAGCGTACAAATCCCCCTACGGTTTGCTGCACTAGCCCTTGAAACTGTTTCGAGGAGAGTCTAAACACCTCTAGAGGTCCCTGAGGACGACGATAGAGGAGGTTACCATTGGGCAACAGGGCAACTCCAATGCGGCCCACATCTCCTTCATTGCGCTCAGGGGTAACGGTCACCGAGAGAAATTGATCATTGCGATCGAGAACCATCTGTAAGGGCTGTTCGGGGCTTTCACTGATAATTTGCACTAAACGATTGCGGCTGGCTTCTGTGGCGGTTAATTCCTCGCCATTGACGGCCACAATAATATCGCCCGGTTGGATGCCGGCCCGGCCTGCGGGGGCTTCATGGCTAATCACCTGGGGGACTAAAACCCCCGGTTCGTAATGAAAACCATCGGGAACCCCGACCCAGGCAAATTGGAGGACAAAAACCGTATAGGCAAAAATTAAATTAGCGATGACCCCGGCACTAATCACGATCGCTCGATCGAGTACTGGCCGGTTGCGGAGAAGATTGGGATCGTCCGGCGGAAAGGGACAGTCTGGATCGTCATCGGGAAATCCCACAAAGCCCCCCAGGGGAAACGCCCGCAGCGCATACTCCGTTTGGGAACCTTGATACTTTAAGAGAACGGGCCCAAAGCCAACGGAAAAGCGATTGGCATGAATGCCCTGCAACCGAGCAGCCAGGAAATGCCCCATCTCGTGAACGACTACCAGCAGCGCTAAGGTACCGATCGCTAAAAAAATATGCATAGATCTAATTTAAAATTCCTATCAGTCTTTGATTCAATCTTATTCAACAAACAATCTGTGGGACTCTCCTCCCAAAGTCAATGGGAGGCTTGAATAAGGTATCCAAGGGAAAAAGTACCCAGCCCATTCTAACGCATCGTCACAAAGGTGCGATTTCGGGCACTCCAGATGGTTCTAGTATTCCGGAAAGGATTTATGGTCTTGAACATTTTCAATCAACTCTTCGATCGTCACCCTGAGCAACTGAAAGCCAAGGTGGAAATGTACACTTGGCAACTCTGTCCCTACTGTATCCGTGCCAAGATCTTGTTGCACTGGAAAGGGGCTCAATTTACGGAGTACAAAATTGATGGGGATACGGCTGCCCGCGCCAAAATGGCAGAGCGGGCCAACGGTAAGCGATCGGTTCCGCAAATTTTTATTAACGATCGCCATGTTGGGGGGTGTGATGAACTCTATCACCTGGACTCCCAAGGGCAACTCAACGCCTTATTAAGGGAAACCCCCTAGCGATTCCCTCGTGGCCTTTCACCGATCCCGTGGAAGGGTCTTGAACCGTTAATGCTTCATTTGGCGTTTCAGGTCTTCCAATTCCTCATCGGTTTCCCATTGCTGAAAAACAGCGTCTAGAGAATCTGCTGCTTTGGGGGGGGAGGGCTAGTGCTCCAAGGGTTGGAGGCAGAATACCCCGGAGGCACTGTAGCCTGCTGGGCTTGTTGCTGGCGCAGGGTCTGGATCCGTTGCTTCACTTCTGCCCGGCGATCGTTGAGATGCTTCAAGGTGTCCTGTAAGGTTTGCATTTGGGTTTGGGTGCCCTGCATTTGCCCCCAGAGTTGGTTACCTTGGCGGAACAGCGCTGCCTCCCGGTCTCGGGCGGGCCCGGCTAAGTCCATCCGTCCTGCTGCCTCTGCCTTCTGTACCCGATGATGCCACCGTTCCACCTCACGGGCCGTTTCCAAAATTTGGTTTTGAATGTGGGTCTCTTGGCTTTGCAGTTGCGTTAACGATCGCTGAGCATTTAACTGCTGTTCCTGTAATTGCTCATCTAGGGCCAACAGTTCTAAATGAGGATTCTCCTGTAAAAACTCCTCTAGGCGATCCTCTAAAAAACGGTTCAGTTCATCAAACACAGTCATAGGGGGGAGGGGGTAGGGGATAGGGTTGAGTTTTGAGTACTACAGGATAGGATCTCTACTGCACAATTTCTACTGCGGCGCGGTGGCAGGAACTCTGTTTTGGATTTTTCGACGTGTCCATCCTAGACTATCAAGAGGACACCTCGATGAATGGTGGTGGGCGACATGGCATTAATATTTAGGCCGAAGGTTGGATGGATGAGGATGTCAATTTGTCCGGATTGTTCGAGAGGACGATCGTTAAAGACAGAGGAAACCTAGGTTTAAATAAGCGATATTAGCGCCTCAATCTCTTGGACACTTTGATTCATTGTGGCGATCGGCTGCGCCGATCGCCATACTCGGGTAAATTGTGAATTTTTTGAGGTGTCCTCTTGAGTTTATTTATTTGGGTTGAATTCCCGATCTAAAATGGTTGCCTAAATGCAATGCTATTTATTACCTGTTCATTCGATCCGGGGGCATAATGCAAACTGGGGTTCAGATCGCTGGTTCAGCCTCCTCATCCCCAATCCTGAAGAAAGGAGTGGTTGCTGTGCCAGAGCCTTTAACAAGTGAAATCCTTACCCAAACAGTTCTCCAACTGAAAGAAGGGGGCTTACCCGTTCTGAACCATCAGGATGCCTGGCAAGTTACTCCTGAGGTAATGGCGGCGATGGAGCGCCTCATGACGATCGTGGATTGGGTGCGATCCCCTGCCGGGGGATGGCCCAGCGATCGGGAGGTGAGTCCAGAAAATCTTTTACCCTATGTCATGGATGAGGCACTGGATGTTTTGGAGTGTCTGGAAAAAAGTTGGATGCAATTAGGGCTACCGGCCAGCCATCCTTTTGCGCCGTTACAAAAGTTACTTAACGATCGCATTATTCTCTCCGATGCGATCGCCCAATTGTTGTGGGGGGTCGCCCGTTCGTCCATCGAAACCATGCAACTCCTGGGGGGAATGCCCGCAGATCTGTTTCAAGCTGGGAAAGAGTGGACTCCAGGGATTTTGCGCTTAATGGCGGTTCTGACGGTACAAACCCCTAACTTCCAGTGGCAGATGGATTTGGTCACAGCAGCCCCACCCCTGCCTGAACTGCATCCCGATTCCCTGGTGCGTTGGTCTGCCACTAGTGTCTTTTGGGCAGAGGGTCTTTTACAAAACCTACAGACTACGATCGCTCAAAATACTTTACCGCTTCACAATTTACTCAATCAGGCGGTACCCAGTGAAATTATTGCCCCCAGCCAGGCTTGGGAAAAAGGCTCCTTACACCTCAGCTTGGGCTTTACCTTTGCCCCCCATGCCACCAAACCCGTTTTAACGGTGTTGCCCGCAACCCTAGCCTTTGCTGAGCCCCCTAAGCCCGACAAAGACTGGGATGTGTCCAGTTTTCTCTCCCTACCTCCAAACCCCCAGCAGGGGATTGCGAGTGTGTCCCCCCTCAGCACCCTAGGGGAGGGAGACGATCGTCCTAAGGTTTCCCCTGCTAGTCTCAATGGTTCGGCTCCAGAACGTTCCCCGGTTCTGGCTAATGTACCGGTTGCTTCGGAGGAAGCAGCAGAGGAACTGTTTGATGAAAATTGGGTATCGGGATGGGGGGCACCCGCGCCAGACCTAGAGGAGGGATCGGAGGAGTTAAGAGATAATACCATCACCTCAGAGGCCCTCTCCACAGCGTTTTTAGCGAAACCCGAGAGTGAAGGGATTCAAGATCTCTTTGATGGCTGGGGGGCAAGCGATGACGAAAACATTCCCCCTCAGACCCCTCAGGAGGCTCAGACCACCCCCGATCCCCCGGCTCCCGTTGCCTTCGCCGCCAAGGTTCCAGAACCAGAACTTGAACCTGAAATCCAACCCGACTTTGAAATTGTCCTAGAAGAGGATTTTCGCCAAGCTCAACCCGCCTCTGGGGAGTTGCCTTTGTCTAGTCGTAACCTGGCAGAGGTCGTGGTGGATGAAGCAGAGCACTGGAATTTAGACCAGTGGCAGATTCGTTGGGCTTCTCAAAATACAATGCTGGAAAGCGATCGCTTACAGCTACCCCGCACCTACCATGTCAAAACCCTGCTCCATTGCCTGGGCAATCAGGGGCAAATCACTCAGCCTAGCCCCCATAAGGAACATCACCTGGTGGAGATCATCGGGGTTGCCTGCGAGGCCTTAAAATTACCCGATCCCCCTCCGACGCTCTTAAATACTGACTTTGTGGCAACGGAGTCTAGCGTGGCCGCCCTTGTCCATCGTTTGACCTGGGCACTAATCCGGAATTCCTATGGCTTAACCTGTCTGCTCAGTGGGATTAATGCCGAAATCCTGCAACCGGAATGGGGATGGGAAGCGGGTATCCTACGTCTCCTGCCGATCTTAAAAATTCAAGGCGTAAATCTTCAAGACGTACCAGAAACTGAAGTACTGGATTTACAAGTGGATTTAGGCACTGGGGCCCCAGCTCCCCTCGAAACCATTTTGGTTTTACCGGATATTTTGGTGAACATTGACGGGGTGGACTGGCAAAAAACCCGAGAGTCCGCCGTAGAATTCCGTTCCGGCATTCTCAAACAAATCTATCAACTCTTGCCGGAGCTAGAAGTTCTCTGTTGTCCTGTGCCTGTAGAAGTTGCTCTGACCCCAGGGGAATGGCAGTCCGCAACCCTCGATCTTCAGTTTGAACTTGGCTTTCAAACGGAGACCCGGCCGACTTAATGTCCTGATGGGATAGCCCAACTTTGGACAACGGTACAATTTTTAGGTGGTGAAAGAGGACACTTGCGCTATAGTTGCGATAACCTTCAGGCATTCCGTTTGGCCCCCGTGTCTCTCTATAGGTAATGACTTCTTCTGCTGCTGCCACTATGCCCGCCACTACTGCGATTCGCTCCCTAGCACAATGGATTCGCCAAACCCTGGGGAATGCTGATTTGTCCGTGAAAATGCGGCAACGGGGTAATACGCTGCAAATTTTGCTGGAAGGCAATCCTTGTCCGGAGGAACCGGATGTCCTTCCCGTGTTGATTCGGGCCTGTTTAGATCAAGAACAAAACTTTTCTCACTTTCTCCCGGCGCACCATGCGCCCATTTATCGCCTCGTAATCTATGCTCGGCAGACGGGCAACCAGACCCTACAGTGGCAAAAGCCCCTCTATCTCAACCAACTTCAGCAACACTTAGCGATCGTCTCGCCTTTGGAAGCGTCCTCCACTGTTGTCCAAGAGATCGTCCAGGAGATCCCCGACTCTGGGGAGAATCCTCCAGACTCTTCCTCTACCCAGGTTCCGACCTTCGCCACAGCGCCAACGGTGGCCACGCCTCAGCCCCCAGTGGAGGAAACCCCCGATCCGGATCCGGTTTCCACCCTGCCCCTGATCATTTCTAACCGGAGTTTGGCCAATCAAGGGGATCCCGAAGCGATTGCCCATTATTTGAGTGAAACCTTTAATAGCCTAGGGATTGCCGTTCAGGTGCAGGCGAAGGGCTTGGCCAAAGGCAATGGGCTTTCTATGGTGGCCGGACAGGTGCAGCGCCTCCAGGTGGTGTGCGAATCTCCCTATAGCTTGGATGCCGCTATTTTGGCCGAACCCCTCAGTCAACAACTGCGGGATCTCGATTTACACGGCTTTCGGGACGCGGTAGTTATTAGCCGAGTTGCCGGAGAACCGGAGGTGGATTGGGTGCTGCGGGTGGATCTCACCCCGCCGGAGGAAATGCTGCGGGATCTGGCCCGATGGGGGGATACGATCGCCCTCTCCGCCCTAGTCGATCGGCATTTGGTCAATTTGCAGGTCAAAACCGAAGTCGAACTCAAGGACAAGACCCTACACCTGTTTTGCAAGTCCCAGAGCACCCCGCCCGTGGCTCCCCAGCAGGGGGAGGTCATGGAGATTTTACGATCGCTCTTGCAATCCCTGGCTCCCCAAGGCATTCACGCCAGCATGATCTATGGGTTGCGCCCCCACCTCACCCCCCAACTTGAACAGGGAGCCCCCCTCTGGGTGGATTGGCTGGGGCTACCCGCTGCCCAACACCCTGATTTAGCCCCCAGCGCTCGGGAGTTAGCGGATGCCGGGGACTTGGAAGCCGTTAGCTTTTTGATTAATCGTTTATTAAATCCGGATCTCAAAGCCCAACTCAGGACCGGCGGGATCCGCGTTTACCTGCGGCGTAAGTTAGATCTCATTCACGTTATGTGTGATGCCCCCACCTGTCCCCGGCAGGGGGATGTGGGGATGCGGGTGGTCAACCTGATTCGCCAGTTACGGCTACCCCATATTGCCGGAGTGCGGGTCTATGGGCGGCAATCGGGTCAAAAGGAACCGATCTGGTGCCATGGAGTAGATTTTATTCCCCGCAAGCGGGATGTTCCCGAGGCCACTCCCGAATTTGCAGCCTCGGCTCAACACCTCGGCGATGTCTTGGCCGCTTCCCCCGAAGCCCTCAACTTAGATCTGGAAGATACTGAACCCGCAGATTTGGTGACCTGGGATACGGTGATCGCTGAACTCCGGGAAGGGATGCGCCGCGCCTTGATCACCACTCAGTTGTTTTTACCCGCAGAGCAGGATCCCAGCCAAGGATTGGGGCTAGAGGTTCCCTGGCGCAGAAGCGTCAGTACGATCGCCACTTGGGGAGCCTTGGGGGTCTTGGGCACCTTAATGGTGGACTGGTTTGTGGGGGCTGCTTTACAGCGCTTAGTAGTCCCGGAAGTCAGCTTAGATCCCGGTCTAGCGCCGGAACAAATTGAAGCCCGTTTAGCTGCCTTAGAAGCGGAAGACGCTTCCCTCACGGATACCCCAGCGGATTTCGGCATTTTTCCCCAGCGATCGCCTAATG
>JBEAPM010000552.1:0-9634 GCA_041164445.1 Cyanobacteriota bacterium | reverse complement strand
GTCATCATAGGGAATATCGGCGGCACAGAGAAAGAAGAGATCGTAACGGTTCCGGGTTGCCGCCGCCAGTTCCGCCAGTTGTGGTTCTGCCCTGCCGTGGTAGTACTGGGAGAACATAAAGGTGGTGGTGGCATCCGTATCGATGAAGATCCTTTCTCGGGCTTCCTGAAAGCAGATCTCCTCCCGATCGCGGTGACCTATGGCTATCTCCACCAGTTGCAACGGGGTCAGACGACGATCGCACTGATGCTTTTCCCAGTATTCCCGGCCATACTCCGGCATCCAGGTGGTGTGGTGAACGGTGGCCAGTTCCCGCGCTAGGGTTGTTTTGCCTGTGGAGGGAGCCCCCAGAAAGACCACTTTCGTGATTAGGTCTCGGTACACGAGGGGATCAAGATAGTGGCGATTGCCATAGCTGTCCTGCCGGATGGCCGTTGCCGAAATGGGAAAACGCTGCCGATCGGGATCGAGACGACGATCGACGGCACCGAGGGCTGCACTGACGTGGGCTCCATAGAACTCACTGGAGTAAAAGGCGGCAATGTCCTCCCCCTGCAAACGTTTGAGCAAATAGGCTTCATGGCGTTTGCGGATTGCCGCTGTGTTTCCCACTTCCTGGGGACCATCCCAGGCTGCCTGCACTTCCACAGAGGGATGCAACGTGCGGATCCAGTTCGCTCGCACCGGGAGTGGAATTGAAGTGACCTCGGGGGCATCGTAGATGAGCACAATCACCCGATCGTTTTCCTGAACTGCGGTCTCAATCAGGAATTGATGTCCCTTGTGTAGGGGGGCAAATTTACCCAGGACTAAGCCAGTGGTCATGATCTCCCTTCCCTTGATCCAAGAGACTTCCGCCACTCCAGCCAACCCAGGCTAGCGAGAATCAGAAAGACCGCATAGAGTCCCGAAGTGAGATACAAACTTTTGTACCAATAGATGCCAATGGCCACCCCATCCACAGCAATCCAAAACAGCCAGGACTCCAGTCGTTTGCGGGCCATCAGCCACTGGGCCACCAAACTCGCCACGGTGGTAAAGGCATCTCCATAGGGAACCGCTGCATCCGTGAAGTTGGCCATCAAGAATCCCCAGCCCCCTGTCCCCAGGAGAATCACGATCGTCCACCCCATCTGGGACTGGAGCCCTAAGCGAGAGACCCGCAGGGCGAATCGGGTCTTGCCCCCGTGCAACCAGTGATACCAGCCATAAATCTGGAGAAAGACGTACAGAATATGGAGAATCAGGTCTGAGTAGAGCTTGACCTGATAGAAAATGACGATGTAGAGCGTGACTTGAACCAGACCCGTTGGCCAGCACCAAATGTTCTGGCGCACCGTCAGCCAGACGCAGAGCAGACCGAAAACAACGGCGATGACCTCAATCCCTGTCATGGAAGCCCTTGAGCAAGTCTTAAAACTCGTCAAGTGTAGCAACGATCGCTCAGGACTTGGAGAAATCTGAGGATACTGTTAAGTTTTAGGGGTCTTTCTGATCAATTTGGGTTAACCATGATGCCGTCTTTTCGTCAAGTTGTGCCCCTCATGCTGCTGCTGTCTCTGGGGAGTAGCGGTTGTGCTCTGTTGCAAAAAATAGGAGGGGGAGGCAGTTCCCCCGGTGGCTTTAGCCCCGATCAGGTTCAAGTCTTTCCGGTGAGCCTGCAAACCTTGGCGGAGGAACCGGTGGAGGATAGTTCCCTCTTTATTGGCACTTTGGAAGCCGCAGAGCGGGTCGTGATTAAGCCGGAAACGGAAGGTCGCATTATTGAGATCTTGGTGAAGCCGGGGGATCCCGTTACGCCGGGCAAGGCTTTATTGCGCCTCAGTCCCAATCGCAGTGAGGCGGCCCTAACGGCGGCCCAGGCCCGGGTGGCTGCGGCCCGGGCCGCGAAAAATACCACCGAGGCAACGAGACGATCGTCCCAGGCTCGGGTTCAGGAACTGATGGCGGATCTGGCCTTACAAACGTCGGAGTTTGCCCGCATTGATAATTTGGTCAAGGAAGGGGCTTTAGCTCAGCAGGCCCTGGATCAAGTGGTGCGGGATCGGGATGCAGCAGAGGCGGCATTGAATGCAGCCAAAGAGCAGGTGCTAGCCAATGCAGCAGCAGTGGAAGAAGCCAAGGCGGCCCTAGCCCAAGCCGAAGCGGAGGTGCGATCGGTTCAGGAAGATTTGGCGGATACCACCGTGAATGCCCCCATTGCTGGAGTCCTGGGCAATTTAGACGTGAAGCAGGGGGATTATGTGGAAGTTGGGGATACCCTCACCACCATTACCAATAACCAAGCCCTGGAAATTGAGTTGCCGGTGCCGGTGGAATACCGGGAACGCCTCAAACCCAATTTAGTGGTGGAACTTAGGGACTACAGCACCGAAACCGTACTGGCGGAAGGGCAGGTGGATTTTGTCTCGCCCACGGTGGATAATCGCACCCAGTCGATTTTAGTGAAGGCGAAGGTAGACAATCCTGAGGGCACTTTACAGGATGCTCAGCAGGTGGAAGCTCGTATCCTCTGGTCGGAGGCACCCGGCATTCTCGTTCCCACGGAAGCGATCGTTCGCTTTGGGGGACAGACCTTTATTTTTGTGGCCAAAACGGAGGAAAATGCCCTGATTGCAGAGCAACGCCCCATCACCCTAGGCAATTTGCAGGGCAATGCCTACCACGTTCTCGAAGGGCTCAGTGCTGGAGAACAAATTGTGGTGTCGGGGATGTTAAACCTATCGGATGGTGCGACGATCATGGTGCAAGATGAGGGTGCGGGGAAGTCCCAATCCTAAAGCCTAGAGAACCCTAGCGGCACAAATCCATATCCCTTTCCGCCCCCCGGCCCTTCTCCCAAAATGCCCAAAATGGAGAGAAGGGGAGAGGAATTGAGAGTCAGGGGAAACATACCTTAAAGTGGCCGTACCGATCGCACAAATCGCTGAAGTTGCCGACTTTCTAATTCCAAAACTCGGCGGGCAAAATCAGGATCATGGTCGAGCAAATCATCAAAGGCATCCACGGAAATTGCCAGAATTCGCGTGCTTTCGCTATCTGCAACGATCGTATTTTCTGAGGTGCTATGGGCTAAAACCTCTAACTCATCGAGCGTTTGTCCGGGATGAAGTTGCTCTACCCGAATCCCAGATTCTGTTTGATAGTGAATGTTGGCATCCCCTTCAATCAACAGCAACAACTCTCGACAGGTATCTCCGGCTTCGGTGATCAGCTCTCCTTGCTGGTAAGTTCTTACCTCTGCCCGATCGGCAAGGGCAATGAGCGTTTCGCTCTGCATCCGGTGGAAAAAGTCGCTATTAAATAAATAAACCAACTTCTCCAGGGTAGGGAATTCGGTCAGAGGTGGTTTTGTGGTTGCTGTAGACAAGAGCCGATCGCTTGTTTCCTGCACTAGAGAGGAATTAAACTCATGACGACGATTTTGCGCGATCGTCACACTGCGTTCTGGATCCAATTGAGCAATAACATAGAGTGCTGCGGACTGAATGATGGGATTTGGCTCCTGAAGCAAGGCTTCTAGATGAGACAGCATTGCGTCAGCGGAAAATTTTTGTGCACCCAAAACAGGCGTTTCTCCAGGCTGGGTCAAACACTGTAGAATTGCTGGCGGCAATTGGTCGCTCCAATTTTCCTGATCTACAATCTCGCCTAAAATTGCAGGTGAAGCCTCTTGTAAAGACTGTGCTAGCTCTAAAGCTGCTGGATCTGACTGAAGAATGGCAAGGGTTTCCAGAAGCGATCGTACAATCAGTTCCTGTTTGTGCAGAATGTTTTCTTGCAGTAGGCTTAATACCGCTTGATGCTCCTGTATGATCGATTGATTCAGAGCGTGGTAACTGTTAATCAGTTGGGGTAATTGTGTGAGCAGAAATTCTGCTTTTTTAACACTACTGGCATTGGTTGAAAATCCGCTCAAAATCCACTCTTCTTCCTGGGGCGTAATTGAGTATTCTCGACGCAAGGAACGAATGGTGGCGGAGTCTTGCAAAGATCCTGGCTCAAAGGCCGAACGATCGATCTGTTTCTGTTGCAGCGACATTAACCGCTCCAGTGATTTGCGATAGCCATTCAAGCGAATCTGATTTTCTAAACTGCGTTTGCGATCGGGGTTTAGTAACTGTGGATCTTCAATGCCCAATTCCTCCAACACAACCCGATGTTCATCATCCGTAATGCCTAATTCCTGGCGCATTTGTTGTAATACGTCCAGGCTGCTGGAGTAATTCACATAGCCTTCTTCCAGTGCTTCTCGCACCACTCCTTTATAGGCCTGATGGCGTTTCTCGCGGGTGAAACCAGGCAGTACCTTCGCTAATACATATACTTCATGGGTGTTTAGGTCGTTGAGCGATCGACCTTCCAAAAACTGTGCCACGTTCAACTGCAATTTCTCTAACTGCTTGCGGAAGCGGTTTGCGAGATTTTCACGGGAATAGAGATCAGGACTTCGCCGCCAGGTTTTATAGAGCCAGAGGGTACTCAGCGCCACTAAACCGAGGTCATAGAGATACTGCACCGACAAAGGGAGAAGTTGAATCAGGGGCCGTCCCCCAAAGATAAAGAAGAAATTGAAAATACCGTAGGTACAGAGGGCAAAGATACGATGTCGGATGGTTTCGACTGATAGATTGGGCTGGTTTCTCTGACTATAGGCTTTGGCTCGTTTTTCGATCCATTGTCCTCCCCCATAGGCGATCGCCGTGCAGCCCCCCAGTACCAGTGGAACCGCAACCAATTTGGGAATGTTGATTGCCTGCCCAAACAGGTAGAGTCCAGGATCAAGAAGGGAAGCGAGTTGATCGGCTTGCCGGAGCCATGCCCCAGAAAAGTAATAGTTCCAGTTGCCTGCATAGAGATAGTAATAGACAAAATAGCCGATCACTAAACCTACATAGCCATAGCGCAAAAATGAGGTTTCGGGTTTGTTCAAGCTGTTCCAATAGGTACGCTCCGCATCAATGTCAATGCAAGGATTTTGACAGGCAATGCAAGCACTTTGCTCTTTACCATCCGGCAGCACCCTGCGACACATAGACTGGGTAATCAGTTGCTCACTCATATGGGCTTTACTGCTCAATAAGCCCCCCGGTTCACTGTAGATGCTTTGCACCGGAGCCATGGGGCAAAAGTACTGACACCAGGACTTACCGCCATACCAGTAGCCCACTGCAATTGCGGCAGCGATCGTGAATAATAACCAACCTGCTAACACCAAACGATCGGCGTTGAAAAAGAGGATACGTCCACACAATCCTATAAATAACCAGCCAAATTGCAGGTAGGGATAGTTGCGACCCAGCCACGAATTGGGGTCAACTTTAGCTAACTCATAGCGTACTTTACCGGTCTTTTGGTTCTCTCGTTTAAATTGGCGTTGTCGTCCCAATGCACGAGGGATCTGGGATAAAAAGGAGAGTGGACAAATTCGCCGCCATACCTCATGGCCAAACACCAGTAGAATAAAGATTGCCGCTGGTACAATGGCTCCCCAGAAGAGGGTTGTTCCTAACGGATAGGGCTGTTCAGAGATGCATTTTCCCTGCACCTGAATACAGGTTTCAGGCAGCCGTAAAGGACTCCAGGGATGATCGGGGGTCGTGAGGGCCGATGTCCAGGGATCATACAGTAGGGAGGCGATGATTAGGAGCCAACCCACCGTCACCACCCAGCGAGTCCAATGCATTCGACGTTCTGGCAATTGTGCAAACACAGACAAGTCCCTTCCTCTTCTCTAGTTCTCATGGCTTTCCACTGAAAGCGAAAAAATTTCAGGGAAGAGTGCGGCGCGGAGCGCCGTACTCTTCCGCCTTAAGTGGGTTGCCGTTCTCGTTAATTATGCGCAAATTGTGCATCCACTGCACTAAATGAGCGGATCATAATTTCTGTCGTTTCAATAATGCAAGTTGGCTTACCCTTCCCATCCAACACAATTGTTTTTGTGCCTATTTGAGGCAGTTGTATTCCCTCTGCCTCCCATTCCCATAAAGCTGAACAAGTTGCCGTTTTACTCCCCTTCAGAATTAAGTTACTGAGTTCATCTGCCAAAGCAGATGAGTCACCAAACTGATCTGCCTCATAGCTCTCGTCACTGGATGCAGTATCCGGAAGTCCTGCTATGTATGTCTGCCAATACTGATCTAATTGCTCATTTTTCATCGAATTTTAAGAGTTGCTGGGGAACGGACAAGTGCAACCCTCATCGGCAACCCATCCCCAACGATGGACACGATCAACGCTTGGGGCGATTGGGTTAGGATTTGTGAGGCTACTCACCGAGAAATAGTAATCTGTGTTACATTTTAGGCAGACTAAGTTTATATCTATTCACCGTAATTTTCAGCCCAACGAAATAATAAGGGTTTCAGCCACTCGATCGGACATCCTATTGAGAATACTCTCAAGTAGGAGTCAGTAATGTCAGCCTTGACGGGCTGAAGCCCACTAACTTCGTCCCCCTGTAAATAGATGGATAGATGCCTCTTTTTAGTAAAAATAAATAAATTACAGCAGTCCTAAATTAGTTGTAAGGACTAGACTGCTGAAACCGTTGTGTGGTGTACCCTTCGGGCACACACTACACAACCCATTTTGGATTGCTTTATAGGCTTCAAATGAGATAAAGTGTGGCACTCCTTCTGCCTGTAGATCTAGCCTTAGATCCTAGCGAAACGTTGTAATCTCCAAGAAGTTGTCTATACTTTTTGGGCTTTCCACTGAAAGCGAAAAAATTGGATGGCAGAGTGCGGCGCTCCGCACTCTGTTGTCTTAAGTTGGTTGCCCTGTTTGGAAACTTTAGATATAAATTGAAGGAGATTATTTAAATGACAATCCTTAAAAAAACGGCTCTGATTTACTGTGAGAAAGAATTTGGCTTGGTAGATGGAAAAACTGCCGCAGGACTAGTTAGACACTCAGGAATCTATACCATTGTCGGAGTTATTGATAGTTTATTAGCGGGTAAAGATGCAGGGGAAGTGCTAAGAGGTAAAAAGAGTAACATTCCCATTTTTGCTAACTTGGATGAATCTTTGAACAGTCTTTCAAGAATTCCAGACTGCTATATCTATGGTAAAGCACCTTTAGATATTTACATATCCGAGGAAGAACGGTGTCTAATCCTAGAGGCTATGGAAAAAGGGATGGACATCATCAACGGTCTTCATCAATTCTTTTCTGAAGATCCAGAATTTGCCCGTATGGCTATTGAGTACGATGTCCAAATCAAAGACATCAGAAAACCACCAGCTTTAAAGGATTCCCATGTTTTTACTGGACAAATATCTAAAGTAAATATTCCGGTTATTGCCGTATTAGGAACCGATTGTGCTTGCGGGAAAAGAACCACTGCAGTGGAACTCAATAAGGTCTTAAACAATTTAGGATTGAAATCGGTTTTGATCGCAACAGGACAAACTAGCTTAATGCAAGGCGCAAAGTATGGTGCGTCTATGGATGCGCTTATTTCCCAATTTGCGATTGGTGAGTTAGAAAATGCTGTTGTTCAGGCTTTTGAAAACGAAAATCCCGATATTATTTTAGTCGAGGGACAAAGTGCCGTTAGCCATCCTGCCTTCATGAGTTCCATTGGAATTTTGAAAGGAAGTATGCCGGATGGAGTGATCTTACAACACCCGCCCGCTCGAAAATTCCGTTGTGATTTTCCTGATTTTGTAATGCCTACTGTTGAGAAAGAAATTCAATTGATTGAAACTGTTTCTCAATCTCAAGTGATTGCGATCGCATTAAATCACGAAAACCTAACTAGCGAAGAAATTCTGACCATCATTGAAGACTACGAAGGCCGCTTCCGCTTACCTACCACCGACATCTTGAAATACGGGTGTCAAAAGCTGGTTCAGGTTATCAGCGATCGTTTTCCAAATCTGAATCATAAAATCATGCAGATGCGCTTAGGAAAAATGTCTCTACTGGCGGTGAGATAGACACAAAATGCTTAGACAAATAGAGATAAAAGCATTACTGCCAAGGATAGAAATATCTCTATCTCAAATCCGGCATAATGCTTGTATGCTATCGGAGCATTATGGACGAAAAGGAATTTCCTTAATGGGCGTTTCCAAAGCGACACTAGGCAATCCTGCGATCGCCTCAGCGATGATTCAAGGTGGAGTAAAATTCATTGCCGACTCTCGCATTGAGAATATCAAAAGAATGAAAAATGCGGGAATTCTGACTCAGTTTGTGCTTCTGCGCACGGCTTTAAGTCAGGCCGAAACTGTGATTAGGAATGTGGATATTAGTCTCAATACAGAATTTGATACGGTGAGAGAACTTTCCCAGTATGCAAAGGTATATGATACCCTCCATCAAATCATTATTATGGTAGAGTTGGGCGATCTCCGAGAGGGTATACTTCCTCATAATCTTTCCCAATTTATCAAAAAAACGATTGACTTACCTAATATCAAAATTATTGGAATTGGCTGTAATTTAGCTTGTTATGGTGGAGTCAAGCCCGACAAACAAAATATGCATCACTTATCTGCGTTGGCTAATGCGATCGAAAAAGAGTTTCAGATTAACTTAGAGATCATTTCAGGTGGTAATTCAGCCAATTATGAATGGTTTGAATCTGCACAAGAGGTCGAAAGAGTCAATAATCTACGTTTGGGTGAATCGATTCTTTTAGGATGTGAGACTGTTAATCGTAAAGCTATTCCGGGCTTATATACTAGCGCCTTCAAGCTAATTGCTGAAGTGATTGAATCAAAGAAAAAGCCTTCTTGTCCCTTTGGGGAAATTTGTCAAAATGCTTTTGGAAATGTTCCTACGTTTATCGATCGCGGTATCCGTCGCAGAGTTATTATCGCCCTGGGAAGGCAGGATATTTTAGTATCGGGCTTAAGACCTAGTAATGATTTGGAAATATTAGGATCTAGCAGCGATCATATTGTCCTGGATAGCAACAACTATGATTGTGAGATCGGCAGTGAAGTAAAGTTCAACTTGGATTATGGTGGACTGCTCTCAGCAATGACATCTCCTTTCATTGCCAAGCAATTTATCGGCACTAACCATACCGCTGCCTAACGATTCTATTGATTTTCTGGCTTTCCGCTGAAAGCGAAAAATTCAAGGGAAGAGTGCGGCGCGGAGCGCCGCACTCTTCCGCCTTAAGTTGGTAGCCGATTTTCTCTGGGCTAGCTATTACCGCAGTCCTCAATCAGTTGTCAGAGTTGTCAGGACTAGACTGCTGTAACCGTTGTTAGCCTGTGCCGCATCAACGACTCTACTGATAAACAACACGAAACCGTTCGCAAACCAAAAGCATCTCTGGCGTTGGTTCCTTACCAATTTCAGGCAATACTCGCGAGAAGTACTGCCAATGCTCCTGTCGCCAAGACTCCAAGGAACGATCGTTCTCTCCTTCTTCGTAGGCAAATTGTGCATCCACTGCACTAAATGAGCGGATCATAATTTCTGTCGTTTCAATAATGCAAGTTGGCTTACCCTTCCCATCCAACACAATTGTTTTTGTGCCTATTTCAGGCAGTTGTATTCCCTCTGCCTCCCATTCCCATAAAGCTGAACAAGTTGCCGTTTTACTCCCCTTCAGAATTAAGTTACTGAGTTCATCTGCCAAAGCAGATGAGTCACCAAACTGCTCTGC
>JBEAPM010000551.1:0-2822 GCA_041164445.1 Cyanobacteriota bacterium | reverse complement strand
CGGGTTTTTCTGGTTTCCTGGGCTTATCGCCATTAAAAAAAAACCAGTTCCCGCAAGGGAATGTCAAGCCGTCCTACAAGGAGGGGGTTTCAGACCCATTTTTTTGATGAAAGACGATCGTTTTTGTGAGGAAATTGGAGAGAGCGATCGTGAGTTTACTTGGGGCTGCGATTCTGACCGCCCGTTAACTTTTTGGGGCGGTGGAGCGACTTAAACCATAGTAGTCCATTTGTTTTTTGACCTGGGCCTCTAAGGCAAAGGCAGCGGCTGCAACCTCTGGGTTCAGGCTTAGGTCTAGGGGCTCTAAACGATCGTTTTCTGACTCTTCAGGGGGAAACAATCCCGTGGCAATGCGATGTTTTTCTCGCGGAGGAAAGCAGCTAAAGGCAAGGCGCAGGGAGGGTAAGGCTTCTAGAAATTGTTGATCGGAGTAGCCCATAATGAGGCGATCGATCGTTTTGGCGAGGTCAGGATAGCGTTGAATAATTTCACGGGCGAGGTGAAATAAACCACTGAGAAAGTCCCCTAGTTGTTCTGGGGTAGCAAAGCCCTGGAGAACCCTTAAAATTTGCTCGGTTTCCATTGCGCCTAAGTGCCACTGTCCACCGATCGCTCCGCCCCGTAAACTTGCGTCTTGATCCCGATCGTGACTGATGCGGGACAAAATTTCTAGCAGTTCGCCACGATAGTTTGCAAATAATGTAGGACAGCGATCGAAGACTTCTAAAATTGTTTTTAGTCCCTTCAGATAAGCACCAGAATGTTCAGTAATGCCCCCTAAGGTTTCCAATAGCCACAGCGATCGTTGAAAGGTTTCCGTGAGTAAGGCGGCGGTGGTTTCTGCGCGAATGTGAGCTAAGACAAAATCATAGCGATAGATATAGAGTAAATGTCCCAAAGCACAGCTCATTTGCAGAAAATTACTATCCTGGCGGATATGGTGTTGCAGTTGTTCCCCTAAGGTTTGACCGAGATCCCCTAAGCCCATTAAACAAGCTTCTAAGAGCACTAAAGCCGCTTGATCCGCAGCACGATCGAGGCGTTGGGCTTTCTCCACTAAGCGGTTTGTGACGGCTTCTACCACGGTGGATCCATAGATGGCCGCTTCAATGCAATTGGCTTCAAACTCTGGACTCCAGGCAATTTCCCACTGCTCCCACAATTCCGAAAGATCGTCCCGCTCCACAAAATCTGTGCCCGCTAAACGGCGATAGCCATGAATCTCTAAGCCCCGCAGTTGGTAGAGAAATTGAGATTTTTCGAGATCTTCGGGGTGATGGAGATCGAGGTTGATACACCGGAGGGTCAGGTCGGGTTTTAAGTTGAATTGTTCTAATTGAGTTTGGATTTCGATGACCAAGGGCGGTAAAGGAGTTCCGACCGCTAATCGACCTCGATCGTTGCCCCGAAACACTTGATAAACGGCCTGGAGTAAGGGATGGGTGATACCTTGGTTCACTTCTTCTTTGACGAGGGCAGCGATAATGCCATCAATTAAATCTTCCCGCCACACCTCGGCATGACCCCGCAAATTGGCGAGGGCTTGGGCCAGACTTTCCACGGCAATTAAATCGGCGGCACTAACTCCCTGTTGTTGCTTTTCCCGTAGGTTTACCACCACTTGGGCGAGGAGTTTACGATAGGAGGGTTCCCGCTTCGGCTGGGCAGGAAGGGTTCCCAATCGATCGAGCCACACTTGATGATAAAAACCGGGATTGGTCATGCCCGCATCGTATCCCGTCAGGCTGTCTAGGCGATCGTAGGCATAGGGGGTGAGGGCGATGCCCTGTTGCAGTAGGGTAACGGTGGTTTCGGGGTCTGTCTCGGCTGGAGTTGCAAAGGCTGGAGTGGCATCAGAGGATTCAAAGGGAAGCTGATGCAGTTGAGCAAAGAGGGCATAGCTATGGAAGCCTCCGGTGATCACTAAAATTTTGCAGCGGGAGTGGGTTGCGGTTAACTGGGCTTGAACGCGCTCAATCTGTTGCACCATAAAGGCTTCTCGAAAGCGATCGCGGTGCAGGGGTACATCATCATGGCTGCGTAATTGAAAACAGAGGCGATGACAGCGTTCTAAATAGTCCCTTAAGGAGAGGTGGGGATCAATTTCAAATAAGGTATCCCATAACCCATCAAAGTCTTCCACCCCTAACTTTTGACAGAGTACTGTCACATAGGGATTTTGGGCTAGGGAACCATCACCATAGCGATGACTACTCAAGGCTTCCAGGGCTAAGTCGGCCCAGGGGCGATCGATAAATTCAACGGGAATTTCTTGCTCAAACGCCAGCCGTAAGGCCTGCCATTCGGGGGAGTAGAGACAGAAGGGATAAAAGGCACCCCGCTGCCCCTGTTCTGCGGTGTGGAGGTAACTGTAGATGGCAATGGGAAGCTGATGGGGGAGTTTTAATTCTTCTAAGCGATCGTTAAAGTCTGCGGGGCCTTCAATTAAGATCGCTGAAGGTTGGGTCAGATCAATACAGTCCCTCAGTAAGCGGGCTGCAGCCGGGCTGTGGTGGCGCACCGGAAAGAAGACGATCGGTGCCTGGAGATCCAAAATCGCGGGGTTAAAGTCCCTTGTCTTGACGGTCATTCGTTCTATTCCCTTTTGTTAGTCCCCGTTATTCCCAGCCGTTAGAGTTCCTGGACTCTGAGTTGATCCGCCAGGGAGCGAAAGCGATCGAAGTTGCGGAGGAGACCCGCAACGCGGATCGGGTCTTGCCCCCGTGCAACCAGTGATACCAGCCATAAATCTGGAGAAAGACGTACAGAATATGGAGAATCAGGTCTGAGTAGAGCTTGACCTGATAGAAAATGACGATGTA
>JBEAPM010000550.1:0-24447 GCA_041164445.1 Cyanobacteriota bacterium | reverse complement strand
TTTGAACTGCGTTCTCTAATTTGTTGGCACTTTACGAAATGCAGTCCATAGATAACTATTTTTGTCAAGCATATTAAATCCAGAAGAGCCGAGTTTATCCGGCGTTTAAACCAGCAAACCGGCAGACGTTACCGTTTACCCACAGAAGCAGAATGGGAATATGCCGCGAGAGCCGGAACAACAACTCCCTTCAGTTATGGAGAAAGCATTATCCCTCGCTTAGTAAACTATGCTGGAACTGTTCCCTATGGGAATTTTGCTCCGGGCGAGTTTCGAGAAGTGACGATCGAAGTTAACGATCTGTATCCCAATCCCTGGGGTTTATATCACGTTCATGGAAATGTGTGGGAATGGTGTGCTGACGAATGGCATAGTAGCTATGACTCAAAGCCACAACAACTCCGAAGAAATGGATCAATAGCTTGGACAAGAAGCAACACAAACCTACACCCCTCCATCAATGGAATGCGAGTACTGCGAGGGGGATCCTGGGATTTTAGTGCTAGAAGCGCTCGATCGGCTGCCCGTTTCAGATTTTGGGCTGTGAATCGGAATTTCAATACAGGTTTTCGGGTGGTTTTGGATAGCGGGGACGAATAGGCTGAAGAATACGGCTCTGGGCTATGGCGTTCCTTATTGCCGATTAACGTGCAGGGTTGGGGGTAAGGGTTCCGGGTCTAAGAGTAAATATCCCTTGTCCTCAATGAGCTGATTTAAACGATCGACCCGTTTCTGGGGAGCGGGGTGTGTGGTCAAAAAGTCAAAGTTGCTCCCGGCTTCTTCACTGAGGTCGGCAAAAAAGTCTGTTGCCCCTGCTGCATGACCATAGGTTTGCACCAGTAGATCGAGTCCAAAGGTGTCTGCTTGGGATTCCTGGGCTTGAGAATACTGCGATCGGGTAAAGGTTTCGATGCCTGAAACAGCCATGGAGCCTAAGGTGCCAATGTCTCCAAAAAGCGAGGCAAAGACCAGTTGTACCAAAATGCCCCGACCTAAGCTCCGCAGATGATCACGATGGGCAAAATGTCCGAGTTCGTGGCCCAAAACCATCATTAACTCATTCTCCGAACTCATCTTGTCCAACAGCCCTTGGTAAATAATAATTCGATCCCCCGGAATGGCCAGGGCATTGACGGTGGAGTCGGGAATGTAGAGGACTTGGTAATCCCGTTGGGCTTGGGTGTCTGCGGGTAATTTTGCTTCTAAACGATCGAGCAGTTGGTTAAGGGTGTCTTGGGTCGGGGAGGCTTCTGCCTGGGATTCAAACAGAGGAACCGCGATCGTTCCCAGTTGTTTTTCCACGCTAGGGGGAATCCACCAGACCAGTTGATTGGCCAGGAGATTAATAATCCAGATTAAGAGCAAAACCCCACCTAAAAAGCCCCCGGCAATGCCCAGCACTTGGCTATTGCGAGTGGGTTCATTGCGATCGCTATAGGCAGCGGCGGTACCCGGTGGTAATTCAATTGGCATAACAATCCAATGGATTCGCTTGTCGTGAGGGCTTGAACCCTCAACCGTGCAGTCTAAATGATAATCAGCTTAGCAGAATCGTTTTGTTTTGAGACGATCGCCAGTTGTCGATCCCGTGGGCTTTTGGGGATCTCTTCATCCAAGGGTACAGGATTCACGGTAGAGTTAAACACTCCATACTCACTGTCTTTGGGGAACATCGATGAATTGTGACGGGCGGCGGCGCAGCCCGCCAAAATTCCTATTCTTTTCGAGGTGCCCTTTTGGTATCCTGTTTTTCCAAGGTACATCAGCGAATCTTATGAAACAGCCCATTCGGAAAATCTACCATGGTCTCAGGGACGATCAAATGTTTCTCAAATTTTTGGGAAAAATTGAAACTTTCGTTTCTAAAGCCTTGTCTCTGGCAATGGTTCTTGTGATTCTCGCTACCGTTTGGGACTTATTTGTATTTCTCATACAAACGATTCAGCAAGAGTTACTGGATCCAGGTCATTTAACGGAGCAGTTAATTTCCATCTTTGGTCTCTTTCTCAATATTTTGATTGCCTTAGAAGTTCTGGAAAACATCACGGCCTATCTCCGCAATCATGTGGTTCAGATGGAGTTAGTTATTGCCACCTCTTTAATTGCCGTTGCCCGTAAAATTATAATTCTCGATTTAACCAAGGTCGATGGGATTCAACTCATTGGTTTAGCGATCGCCATTGCCGCGTTATCCTTTAGCTATTGGTTGGTCAAAAGAATTGCGAAGGGTGAGAAAGGGTGAACACCTTTACACCGTTTCCTTCTCTGCTTTGCCACTTTTCTGCCCACGAAGGGGAACCGCACTCGCCACAAAGAAACCCGCTAAGAGAAAGGCTCCAGAGCCTAAGAAAGCGGCTGTGGCGGGTTGAAAAGATTGCACCTTGGCTAAGGCACCCACTAACAGCGTTGCAGCGATCGATCCACCACTAAAATAAAAGGCCGTTCCCAAACTTGCCCATGCTTCTGGTACGACTTTGAGGGCAAAAGGTAGGGCACTGTTATTGATTAACCCCAAGGCAACTCCCATCACGATCGCAAGCAAGACAGCAAAGCCCGAAGTGGAGATCAAAGGGACGATCGCGCAGAGACCGGCCATCATCGTTAACCCCAATAAGAAACTGCGATGATTGCCCAGTTGTACCGCTAATTTTCCTAAGGGAATGGCCGAGAGGGACAAACTCAGAAATAACAGACCCAGAATCAAATTAGCCTGCGTTGCAGTCAGGGGCAGTTGTTGGAGCACCTGAGAAAAGCTGATAAACACGAGCCGAAAGCCTAGGGTAGCGGCAACCCCAGTGCCTAACACCCAGCCCAGTTTCGCCACTTTGAGGGGTTTCTGAGCTTTGGGGGGAGGGGGTTTAACCCTGTCCGGACTAGAGACCGGACTCGATTTCAAGGGTTTGGGCAGTCGCTCTACCTGTTCCTCTGGATCCACCAGCAATAAAACGATCGCCCCTAAGAGCAAGAGGGTAGAGCCCAGGCCAAAGGCAAAGACCGGGCCTAGACTGAGAATCCAGGCACTGGCTAAAAAGCCCCACCCCCGCGCAAACCCTTCTATTAAAGTTAAAAAGCTAGCCGCCTGGGGTAAATGTCGGTTGAGGGCATAGCGTCCCAAGAGGGAGAGCACTGGACTGCGAAATAGCGTCATTGCTAATGCCCAGCAGACGAGAATGACGGGAAAAGTCATCCGAATCCAGCCTGCCCCCTGTCCCCATCGCCCCAAAACCCAAAAGAGGGGAATCAGGAAAAAAAAGGCAGCAGACAGGACAATCCCCACCGCAATCAAGGGGAAACGGCTGCCCAGCCATCGCTGCGACAAATCCGACAGTCCCCCAACGATCGGCTCCACCAGAGCAGCCAGCAGATTTTCCAAAAAGACGATCGTAGTGGCGACCCCCGGCGAAAAGCCAAATTGTTGCAGTAAACTCGCCAAGTAGAGGTTATAAATCACCCACGCCGCAACGATCGCCCCTTGTACTCCCGCCAAGGCAAAAACCTGGAGCCAGAGCACTTTTACTGGTCGAGGAGTCCACCCCAACGGGGTGGACTCAGACTTTGATTCTGGGGATTCAGGGGGAAACCTCATACTCCTTTACTCCTGAAGAGGGTCTGCACAGGAGGATCCCGTCTCCTGGCTCCAGTTTTGGTGAATATGGTCTAACAAGGTAATCGCTTCGTCAAAACTAGCCACGCAGCAGGGAATGCGTAAATCTGATTCCTTCACCATCGGATAGGGCGTATCCCGCATATAACAATCGGCCCATTGCACCAACTCTTTCCACATCGGGCCAATTAAAATCAACGGCTTATTTAACTCCTTCACCTGTAACAATTGCCAAACCATAAACATCTCCAAACAGGTGCCAATGCCCCCCGGCACCACTACAAAGGCATCAGAAATCCACATAAAATGGTGCAAGCGGGTAAAAAAGGTGCGATGTTGATAGACCTGCTCCACAAAAGGATTTGCCGCCTGTTCAAAGTCCAAATGAACCCGAATCCCAATAGACTGGGTACGATCGTCTGGATCCCCTAAAACACTCCCCTCATTAGCCGCCTGCATTAAGCCGGGCCCGCCCCCCGTGACAATATCACACCCCAAGAGGGTTAACTGTCGCGCTAAATTACAGACCCCCTGGTACAGCGGAGTTTCACGCTCCATCCGAGCCGAGCCGAAAATCGTCACCCGATAACGATCGGAGCGGGGTGGTGGCAAAACCGTGAGCCGATTGACCACATCCCAAAGCCCCAGCACCGCGTCCTGAATCACCTGATAACTAGCACCATCCAACCCTGAAGACACAACCCCAGCTTGCCCCAACGCCGTAATATTAGAATTTTGCCTAGGATTTTGCCACGCCGCACACCCCTCTTGACACAGCTCTGATGCTGCCAACGGATCCCCTGGATCCTCAGAGGGCCAAACCGGTTGCTCCCCAGAACGACTCATCATCTAAAATTCCTCATACCCTATACAAAAGCACTCAAATTCCGCTAGACTAGATCCCCGTTGGAAATCCTAAATTTTCAGCCGTGGGCTTTCCCTTTTCTGCGGGATACGGTCATTTGATAGTAGAATTCTTCTCAACTATCGCACCTCAAGCCCATCAGTGTTATAGCAATTTTCTCTGGCGTAAGGTACGAATCACACTCTGCCTACCCTACATGCAAAGTGCTATACGGATAGTGCCCTACTCATTACCCCAAATCCCCATGCAAAAGCAGCAACTCTCTCCCAAGGGGGAAGGTTCCCCAACACCCACTTCTACAAAATCCTCTGGAGAACCATTCAGTCTCGTTGCCTTTCTGCAAGGAACCAAGGAAGAACTGAGCAAAGTGGTCTGGCCCACCCGTCAGCAACTGATTGCTGAGTCTGTTTCTGTACTGTTAATGGTTAGCCTATCCGCACTCCTGATTTATCTCATGGACAACCTGTTTAGTTGGGCTGCGAGTAAGGTATTTGGATGATGACAATAACCGACGATCGCTATGACCTAGCACCAGAAGAGGGTGCAGAGAATTCGGAAGATCAGCGGCCGATTAAATCCCGTTGGTACGCCATCCAGGTTGCCTCTGGCTGCGAAAAAAAAGTGAAAGCCAGTTTGCAACAGCGGGCGCTGACCATGGGGGTTTCTGAAAACATTCTCGGGATCGAGATTCCCCAGACCCCAGTGGTTCGACTCAAAAAAGATGGCAGTCGCCAGCAAATCGATGAAAAAATCTTTCCAGGCTACGTCTTACTGCGAGTGCGCTTAGAAGAAGACAAGCTGACGGGCAAGTGGGAGATTGGGGATGAGACCTGGCAAGTGGTCAAAAGCACCCCCCACGTTATTAACTTTGTTGGCTCCGAACAAAAGCGGGCTCCCGGTATGGGTCGAGGTCGCGGGCACGTTAAGCCCATGCCCCTTAGCCATTCGGAAGTCGATCGCATTTTCAAACAGTCGGAACAGGCTCAACCCGAGATCAAAGCCGACTTCACCATTGGCGAACAGGTTTTGGTTCTCGATGGGCCCTTCAAAGATTTTGAGGGCGAAGTGATTGAAGTTACGCCAGAGCGGACAAAGCTGAAAGCGTTGCTCTCTATTTTTGGACGAGATACCCCTGTGGAGTTGGAGTTTAAGCAAGTGCAAAAGCAAACTTAAGCGCCAGGCTTAGCCCTGGTAATGCACCTCCACCGAGGGAGCGGCCCCGCCTCTCCCTTCTTTCATCTCTAACCCAAACCCTGCGGGGCATCTCGCCCCCTGCAAAAAGGTTTATTGATTTTTTACTGAACTACCATAGAAAGGAACTTAGACTGCAATGGCAAAACGAGTTGTTGCCCTGATTAAACTAGCACTCCCCGCAGGCAAGGCAAACCCTGCTCCTCCGGTTGGGCCGGCCCTCGGTCAACACGGGGTCAATATCATGGCCTTTTGTAAGGAGTACAACGCTCGTACAGCGGATCAGACGGGGCTAATTATTCCCGTCGAAATTTCTGTGTTTGAAGATCGGAGCTTTACCTTCATCCTCAAAACCCCTCCCGCTTCCGTTTTAATTTCTAAGGCGGCTGGTATTGAGAAAGGATCAGGACAGGCCAATACGGTGAAAGTCGGCTCCATCACCCGGGATCAACTCAAGGAAATTGCTCAAACCAAAATGCCTGACCTCAACGCCCGTGACATTGAAGCCGCCATGCGTATTGTAGAGGGCACCGCTAAGAACATGGGCGTGTTGGTGAAGGAATAGACTTCTACTCTCTGGTTTCCACGGATCTTTTGCCGAGAGGGTTAACCTCTCGGGAGATTCCTTTCAAGGTTTCAAACAGGCACGTTTGGATGGTCTGGGACTCCTCCGATGCCGCCGTTTAAGACCGGCTCGGATCGATTTTGTAAAGAATGATTGCGAAGCAACCCCAGAGTCCTCATCTCTATTAAAGTAATAGATATCAGATTTCAAGTCCTTTATTTCCCAAGGAGGAAAAGACCTGAACTTAGTCTGTTTAACTCAAAGTCGAACAAACACCCAACACGTTAATTCATTCGTCTCCAAGTATTAAACGGGAGAAACCCTTAGGGATTAAGATCACCTAAGCAGGGCTCCAAGTTAAATTATCGATGTGGAGATGAAGATCGAGTTAAGGTTGGGTGTTTTGTTATGCATTTTTAATGCCGCCTCTTAGATTTTCCCCCAATGTCCAGCGATCTGCTCTACTTTGTAGCGGGTATTACCGCTCTGATTCTCTACCTTTGCTGGTCTGCGGCCACTGAGATGGGTACCCGTTGGCCCAATCCAGAGCGATCGTCTCGTCAGCCCACTGCCCCGCATCAGAAAGATCAAGAATGATCAAGACTGAACCTGAGCACTTTGCCACTCCAAGGAAAAACGGCAAGCCATCAAAAATTAACCGATAACAGAACCCTGTGGGGAATGCTGATCCTCTCTCGCCTTTAAGTGCCACCCTTAGGCGATTCCCACCCTTGCCGAACTAGGTGGAGCAAAATAGTCAGCAGATGTGGTTGGAAGTGGTTCATTAGTATTATTGAGTGCTATTATATCAGCGCTGATTTAATTCTGCTTTTCCTATGATCCAAGCTACTGAGCAAGGGTTTTCCCTATTGTATGACGATCGTTGTGTACCCTTGGGGGCTGACCTAGAGTTAGCAACCCGAGTGTTAGAGTGTTTGCGATTAGTGGTGCCAGTTACAATCTATAGCCAGGCCCTCTGGCAGTTAAATACAATGGCATGGCAACAATACGGCTACATCTCCTCAAGACGGCGAGGGAAGTCGGGAGACCTCATTTAGGCGGATTTTAACCTTTTTGGGGTGTACAAGACCCGCTACTAGATGGCATTAAAAAGAGTGTTAGACCTGCAGGGATAAGACGGTAGAATCAAACCTGTCCACCGTCCCACGGTCTGAAGTAAAAACTTTTCAATACAGCAGAGTTGTCGTCCCTCGGCTCTCTAGATTGAATTGAGGATGCGCCCTAGGAACGATCGAGGGTTGCTAAAATTTCATCCAAGATTTCCCGTGCGCCTTGTTCCCGCAATTTAGCAGCCAGATCCAATCCTAACTGTTCCGCCTGTGCGGGGGTACCGCTCACTTGATCCCGAATGAGGCGTTGACCATCTAAACTAGCCACCATCCCCGTTAGGACTAATTCACTTTCTGTCCATTCTGTATTCACCCCAATGGGAACTTGACATCCCCCTTCTAACTCCCGCAAAAACGATCGTTCTGCAGCACAACGCTGAGCAGTAGGAGTGTGTTCTAGGGCCTTAATGACAGCTAAAACTTCCGGCGCATCTTCACGACACTCAATACCTAAGGCACCTTGTCCTACGGCATGGAGTGAATACTGAGCAGGAATTTCTTGATGAATACGATCCTGCATATTTAAGCGCTGTAACCCGGCTGCAGCCAAAATAATCGCGTCATATTCACCACTATCTAACTTAGCTAAACGGGTATTCACATTCCCGCGCACATCTTTAAAGACCAGATGGGGAAAATGGTGACGAAGCTGAGCCAAACGTCGTAACGAAGAGGTTCCAATCACCGCTCCTTCGGGCAAGGTATCAATCTGGCAATCTTTAAACTTTTCATGAACCACTAGGGCATCTGCCGGATTTTCCCGCTCTGTCACGCAGCCCAGCATCAACCCTTCCGGTAGATTGGTGGGTAAGTCTTTGAGAGAATGCACCGCAAAATCGATGGATCCTTGCAGCATTCCAACTTCTAATTCTTTGGTAAACAGTCCCTTGTCCCCAATCTTAGCTAACGCCACATCCAGAATAATATCCCCCTGGGTACTCATGGTTTCAACCTCAAACTGAGTCTCGGGGAACCGAAGTTGGAGCTGCTCCTGTACCCAATAGGTTTGGACAAGAGCTAATTGGCTTTTACGGGAACCAATGCGGATCTGAGCGGGAGTAGCCATTAACGCAGGACGGGATATTTAGATTTACAGCTTACCTAGCATACCGCAAGGTTTCCCCTAATCCGTAAAACTTAACGATGTGGTCTGTCCACCCTAAGTTGGTCGAGGAAATTGCAGAAAATTGTAATAGACGACACAAGAATCACTGAGCCGTGCAGAAGTCCAGCTATTTTAGGGAAACTTTACAATTCTGAAATATTTCGTTACAGTACAGAAGACAACTCACACACATATTCTCTATGATTACCATTCCTGAAGCTCTGAAGCCCAAGTCTAGTATTTACGATCTCAAGAAACGCCTAGACTGGGGTGAGCCTGCTCTCACCATTATTGATGTACGCGATCGTAAAGACTTTAATGACTGTCACATCATGGGAGCTATTTCCTGCCCTGTAGGTGAGCTAATCGATCGTGCTCGGGCTAGCTTGGAAACTGATCGTGACGTGTATGTCTACGGAGTAACGGATGAAGAAGCCGCTCAGAGTGCAACTCTGCTGCAAAAAGCGGGTTATACCAGCGTCGCAGAATTAGTAGGTGGACTAGATGCTTGGAAGGCAGTGGGTTTCCCTGTCGAAGGTGCTCTTGCCTAAAAGTCTTTAATTCCTGTTCTTTTCTGCTCCTAAATTTGACTTGCCAGGCAAAGAAGCAGAAACCTAAGTCGTGAGTCTTAGGAATCCTCTTACTTTAGCAAGGGGAGGATCTCAATTTGAGAGCCTACTATCCTCCCTAAACTCTCCTGATACGGTTGAGCGTTTTACCTTACTTTTGGGCAGGGGGCGTTGTTGGGTCTTGCGGTGGGACAGTCCTGAGCAAGACAGGGTTGCTGGTAAACCGCTTCCGTTTCTAGGGGAGGAGGCACTTGCCCAAAAACCATCTCACAACTCAAGTCTTCAAAATTGGGGGTCATGGTCAGGGGAATCCCAAAGCCTTCCGTAAAAAAGCGTTGGGTGGGAACTTTGCAAAGGTTGACACACAGACCAACACAACGGCTTTGTTCTAGGTAACGGCATTTTTCAATGTGAACACCGCTGTTTTGAGTACGAGTAGTCCCCTCTGCGCTCACAATTTCCACGGACTGGCGAGTGCAGGGGCCCACTAGCCATTCAAACAAAACCGTGGCAAACCAGGCATTGAGTTCACAAACCAGGGGCGTGGGGTTAAACAAAGTGCGGATTAGGGCTAAGACCGGGGCCGGTACGAGGGACTGCAAAACGATCGCCACGATCGCTTGTTGTTCGGCTGCCGTTCGTCCCTGCATCATTTTTTTGGACAAGTCCACGAAGCCATCATATCCCTTCAGGGTCGATCGTTGTCCCAAGGCTTTAGACATCTTGCGGCTAAATAAAGCAATGCAGAGACGATCGAAGAGATTATCTTGATACGGGGTTGGAGAAGATTGCGACATAAGCCCAGTTTCCAGTTTAAAGCCCTTCCGAGCTTTCAAGCCCTAGTTTTTCACTCATTTTAATGGCTACAAACTCAAAGGGGTGTGGCACAAGGCACCCTACCGTTAAACGGCTTTGCTGAGTGTGGAAAGTTATCCACTGATGATGGGCGATACTGGATTTGAACCAGTGACCCCTTCCGTGTGAAGGAAGTGCGCTACCCCTGTGCTAATCGCCCTGAAACCAGAAACCTAATTATAGCAGAAATACCGCAATCCTAAATGGGTTGTGTGGTGTGCGCACACCACACAACGGTTTCAGCACCAAATTCAGGACTGCTGTAGGTGACTCGATAAAAAAAGCAGGCTAGCTGCTTGAGCTAACCTGCTATAAGGGAACGCGAGAAGCAGTTCTACTTTTGCAACACCAATTGCACGTTAGCACTTTGGAGACCCGCCCGTTGAACATCCTTCAGAGTCTTATTGACGGCATACTTTTGATTGATCGAGTTAATTAACTCCGTCTGGTTGTGCTTCTTCGCAACACCCCAGAGATCTGCAATCAAATCAAAAGAACCATCTGCATTACGGCTCCAACCGAGGTCGTACTCACCTTCTAATACGGCGACGAGATCGGCACGAACCTGCTGACCATTGTAACCCCGTACATTAGCGTTGTTTTGAACCTCTAGACCCAAATCCCGCAAAGAAGACTTGAGGATTTCGGCATCGGTAACCTTAGTACGAAGCGTGCTGAAATGAGACATTGGAATTTCCTCCGAGTGGATCAAAGTGAGTGGTTTGGATTAGTCTGAGCAGGCAAAAGACCTGATCAGGTTTGGGTGATATGGATCCTAGTTGTCTAGGAACTGCTGGCAGAGCCAGCCTTTCCTCCTGTTGGGAAGCAAGAGGGAAGCTTTAGAACTCCATCTGCATGTATTCTGCAGAGGCGGCAGCGGCGGGCCGTGCCCTTTGTCGTGCCCAGTCCCGCAGGGCAGCTACCTGTTCACTCATGGTGCGGGACAGCGGGAGTGTGGACTTAATCGCGGCGATGATGTCCAACTGAGAGAACTCCCGGGATTGGGCAAAGGCTTCATACATGGCAGAAATTAGAGCCTGTTCAATTTCTGCACCGGAAAACCCTTCTGAAACTTTTGCGAGTTGTTCGGTATCAAAGCGATCGACTTCTCGATGTCGCTGTTGAATGTGGATTTTAAAGATTTCGCTACGTTCATCGATGGTAGGCAAATCAACGAAGAAGATTTCATCGAACCGACCTTTCCGTAGAAATTCACCGGGTAGGCGTTCAATGCGGTTTGCCGTGGCCATCACAAACACAGGGGAGGTTTTTTCCTGCATCCAGGTCAGGAAGGAGCCGAAGATGCGGCTGGAGGTACCCCCATCGGAATCGGCAGAACCGGCTCCCCCCGCAAAGGCTTTATCTAGTTCGTCAATAAAGAGAATCGCGGGAGAAATGGATTCGGCGGTTTTTAAGGCATTGCGCAGGTTGGCTTCCGATCGTCCGACCATGGAACCATCGTAGACCCGGCCCATATCTAAGCGCAGCAGGGGTAAGCCCCAAAGCTGGGAAGTGGTTTTGGCAATTAAGGATTTACCACAACCCGGTACGCCCAGAATTAGCATTCCCTTGGGTTGGGGTAAGCCATATTCCCGCGCACTTTCCGAGAAGGCATTGCTGCGTTGACAAAGCCAGCGCTTGAGTTCATCTAAGCCGCCCACCGCATCCAGGGTGGTCAGTTCCTCCATATAATCTAGAATGCCATTGCGCCGGATTAGTTGTTTCTTTTCCGAGAGCACGACATCTAGTTCCTTTTCCGTCAGGCGACCTCGCATCACATTGGCTTTGCGATAGACTTTCTGAGCTTCATCCAGAGTGAGCCCTAGAGCAGCCTTTACGAGTTTTTCCTTTGCGGTAGGACTCAGGCGGTGCGTGGTTTGATGGGCGACTTGTTTTTCCAAAACCCCCGTGAGTTCGGTCATGGAGGGCAGGGCAAAGTCGAGAACCACTACTTCTGTACCCAATTCCTGGGGCACACGCTGCACCGGAGAAACGAGGATAATCGTTTTGCGTTGTTGCTGTACCTTAAAGGTAGCAATCGCATCCCGAAGCCAACGAGTGACCGCCGGAGCGTCCAGAAAAGGATGGAGATCCTTGAAAATATAAACCCCTTCTTCCCGATGTCTGACCACCCACTCGATGGCCGCTTCAGGGGAAACCGTTGAATGGTTGGGGGAGGAACGATCTTCTTCGCTAACCTCCACGAAACCACTGGTGACTGTCCAACTAAAAACCCTTCGCTTAGAGGCTTCGTGCTCAACAAGTCGATGAACTTCTTGTTCAGCCCGATCTTCCTCGTGAGTGACCACGTAAATGATGGGATATTCAGCTTTAATAAGAACGCTGAGTTCTTCCCGCATAGCATTGACCAAGGGTAAAGGAAGTTGTGAGTTCTCAGTTTTGAGTTATGAATTCTTAGTTATGAACAGTTTCGGTATGAACTGGCTGTTCAACTCAAAATTCAAATCTTAAAACTCAAAACTAAATTAACAGGCAACCAATTTATCGGGTTCAGGGGTTGAGGGCAACCGCTCTTCTCCATAGATTTGACTGAGGGATAAGTCTTCATCGGAGAGGATACTGGGAGAATGATCCACCTCTGCTAAGTCCCCGTCTCGGACTAGCAAGGAACTAGAGCAAGCGGGACAGGTGTAAATCTGATGGGTCAGACCGTGACGCTCCACACGATCGACGGTTTCAGAGTGATTGAGATAGAAGGAGATTGCCCGTTGAGCAAGAGCGGTCATTGTATCTGACTCAACGGCAGCTCGAATTTTGAGCTGGCGATGCAAATCTGGCGAAAGATAGAGCGTAACCTTCTGCTTGTCTTGCATGGAACTTTACTAATGGATTACCCAGGTGTTTCGGGTATGTATCGTACCATAGCGATCGTCCCTTTAGGCTGTCAAGAAGTCTTACGGTTTTGACGGCTTTATTGTAACAAAGCTTTACATTGCTCAAGTCACTATCCAACTTGCGATTGAGGGGAATAGATCCTGAAAACGCTTTAGGTGCTGGAAGTACAGGTTTCGGTAAGGCTGGGAAATTGGACGGTAATCAGCGTGCCAACCTGAGGTTGACTGTTAATGTACAACTTTCCCTTAAACAGTTCGACCATACGCTGAGCGATCGTTAGCCCTAGACCACAGCCCTGCTGCTCATAGAGTTTGCGCTCAAATTGGGTATAGGCTCCAATTAGCTTCAGTTGTTCGCTGGTCATGCCCCGCCCCTGATCTTGGAGTTTAATGGTGACCTGCTGATCGATGACCATACCTGTGAGCGTAACGGGAGTGCCTGCCTTAGAAAACTTGAAGGCATTATCCGTCAATTCCAGGAAAATTTTACGCAGTTGACTAGGGGGAACCGGTACCGAAATCGGCGGCAACTCCAGAAAGCAGTCCTGGAGGCGTTGATAATCCTCGGCTAGTTTTTCCAGAGTGGGCTGAATGACGGTAAGACGGGTGCCGGAAGCCAAGACGGGCGGGCTAGGGGATTCTGTACGCTGGGATTTCAACTCCAGTTCGGCATAGAGTAAAAAATTTTGGATGAGACGATGTAAGCGTTGGCTTGAAGATTGGACAACCTTCAGCAGGTCTAAGACCTCATCTTTACTGAAATAAGAATAGCGAGAGATCAAAAAGTCAATCGAAGAGCTAATGCCATTGAGGGGTGTATTTAATTCATGGGGTAAAGTTCGGCTCAGTTGTGCGCAAAATTCATCTAATTTTTCTTGCTGTTGTTGCCCAGAAACCTCACTTTTTTTAAGGCGAGCTTCTAGGGCACTGAGCAGTTCTTCCGGGGTGAAGGGTTTGCTAATGTAATCATCAGCTCCCATGGCCATCGCCTGACGCTGATCCATTCGTTCAGCCCGAGCAGTCAGAAATACCACAGGAATCAGTTGAGTTGAAGTATTCGCCCGCAGTGCTTCTAAGAATTGATAGCCATCCATGTTAGGCATTCGCACATCAGAAAGGATAATATCAGGCTTTTCTTGCAGTGCAATGGTTAAGGCCTTCTCTCCATCTTCGGCTAAGGAGACTTGGTAGTTAGAGAACTCTAGAATTTGTTGAAGATTTTGACGAATAAAATATTCATCTTCAACCACCAAGATATGTTTCATTAGTCTGTCTCTAGATAGGCGATCGATGTGCCAAAAGAATGATTTTAATCCGAATTAATTATTTCCAGGAAACCGAAACTGTTCTTGCAGATAGGTTTCGCCCCAATCTTGTCCACCAGCGGGAATAGCTTGGTACTGAGGAGTACCGGTCACCCAAAAGGAATCATTGTCCAATGTATCCGAAAAATCTAGATTTGTCTCTGCACTGACCACCCAGATTTGACCGGTTTCATCCGTTAATTCATACGCTACACCAGTTAATAAAGGTGCAATCTGAGTAATAGTACCGAATAAGACGATCGTTTCTCGGTTAAACGAACCTGGCTCCCTGGCATTGGAGGAAAGGACACTGGCAATAGTAACTTTTTTTCTGGCTAATTTATCGATGTCTTGAGACGATAGGGATCCCTCTGGGGATCCCCGTTCCCCCTGAACTTGATGGGCGGATTGGGGCAGGCTTTGGCAAGCAATGAGTAGACCTGCACTTCCCACCAGAGCGATCGTTCCCATCAAAATAGAACGGTGAATACGGGTAAGCAAGTAACGCATTTTGGCTCGGGAGTAGAATGGAGAACCTAGGCGGTTTTACTTAAAGTTAACGGAAAAGTACAGCTTGAAGTATCTTCCGCTTCTGCCTGAAGCCAGGCATTACATTAAGAGCATCAAGGTCACCTCGAAAAATCCAAAATTTAGTTCCTATCTCTACGCAGTCATAGGAATAATGGCGAGCAGCTTCGCGCCCCAGCTAATCGAGGTGTCCTAACGTATAAGTTTTATAGCATTTTGATCAATTTTTTCCCTAGTTGGCCATGAAACTTTATGCTTGAGCCTTTATTTTTTCTGGACAAATCGGAAAACTCTGGAGGGTGAGGCCCTAACGGTCTTGGGATGTGCTGCAGTAAGGGGAACCCCATCAGGTATACTGAGGTTCGGACTGTCCCAATCGGTGCAAGATCTGGGTGGATCTAGGCTAGTTGGGAGTGTCCTGAGCACCATTCATGAAGTCTGTTAGGAGTATTAGGAATGAGTACCGTGGATCCAGTTGCGCTCATGAAGCAAGAAGTAGGACGGGCAGCCGCTCAGCGTGTACAATCCAACACGATCGTTGGTTTGGGAACTGGATCGACCACAGCCTTTGCCATTCAATTTATTGGCGAGCGCTTGCAATCCGGTGAATTAGAAAATATTAAAGGGATTCCGACCTCTTTTCAGGCGCGGGTTTTGGCGAAAAAATACGGGATTCCTTTGACCACTTTAGATGAAGTTGAGCAGATTCACGTAGCGATCGACGGCGCGGATGAAGTGGATCCCAACAAAAACCTCATTAAAGGGGGTGGGGCTGCTCACACCCAAGAAAAGATTGTCGATAGCCTGGCGGAACAATTTATTGTGGTGGTGGACAGTGGCAAGCTCGTAGATGCCCTCGGCTCCACCTTTCTCCTGCCGGTAGAAGTCATTCCTATGGCGGTGACCCCCGTGATCCGAGCCTTAGAAAAACTGGGGGGTAAACCGGAGTTGCGCATGGGGGTGAAAAAGGCGGGGCCGGTGGTCAGCGATCAAGGGAATTTAATTATTGATGTTAAGTTCGATCGTATTGATCAGCCGGCGGAACTGGAAAAAACCATCAACAACATTCCCGGTGTTTTAGAAAATGGTCTTTTTGTGGGGGTGACCGATCTGGTGCTGGTGGGAGAAGTGAAAGACGGCCAGCCTAGTGTGCGGGAAATTTAATTACCCTCCTCAACCCAAAAATGTCTATTTCACCAGCGATCGTGGCCCTAGTCACGGATATTCAAACCCATCTCACCTGGTTTCAAGGGTTGATTTTGGGCATTGTGCAGGGACTCACGGAATTTTTACCCATTAGCAGTACCGCCCACCTCAAAGTGGTGCCCGTCATGCTGGGCTGGGGCGATCCAGGGTCAAGCTACACGGCGGTCATTCAACTGGGCAGCATTGCAGCGGTCATTTGGTTCTTTTGGGGGGATCTCAGTCAATTAGGCAAAGGAACTTGGCGGGCTCTAGAGGATAGGAACTGGACTGATCATGATTTTCGGGTCAGTCTGGGAATTCTCTTTGGTACCTTCCCCATCCTTGCTGGAGGGTTGGCCATAAAAGTCTTTCTGCCCGACTACGATCGCTCTCCGTTACGCAGTTTGGCCGCCATTGCCACGGTTTCGATCGTCATGGCGCTCTTATTAGGACTTGCAGAGCAACTGGGGCGGCGCAAAAAGTCCTTTGAACAGTTAACGATGTTAGATGGGATCCTCATGGGCTGTGCCCAGACCCTGGCCTTAATTCCAGGAGTCTCTCGATCGGGTTCAACGTTAACGGCTGGACTCTTTCAAGGCATTGAGCGGTCTGCCGCTGCACGGTTCTCCTTTTTACTGGGCATCCCCGCCATTACTTTGGCGGGTTTAGTGGAACTCAAAGATCTCATTGATACTCAAATTAGTGCCCAGGATTGGTTACCCATTGGCATGGGGTTCCTCTCCGCCCTGGTTTCTTCCTACCTGGCCATTGCCTGGCTGCTACGGTATTTGCAAACCCAAAATACCTGGGTGTTTGTGGCCTATCGTCTTGCCTTCGGCATAGCGATCGGGATTTATATTTTCCAGGGATAGTGATGAACTATCTACGGCGAGGAGGAACAACTCCCGATTTAGCTCTTGGTCTTGCCCGACTTTCAGAATCTTCAAAAACAACGTTGTAGGGCTTGTTGCTCCTCTGGGGATAAGTCTCGCCAATCTCCAGGGGCTAATCCTTCTAGATTCAGTTGTAGGGGAGCGGTTTTTTTCCCTTTTTTCTGACCCCGTTGGCTATATTCAAAGGCCACCCGCACCAAGCGTAGGGTGGGAAATCCGACCGCCGCCGTCATACGCCGCACTTGACGATTTCGTCCCTCCGTCAAGGTTAGGGCGATCCATTGGGTGGGCACGGTTTTACGGAACCGGATTGGAGGATCCCGAGGGGGGAGATTCGGCTCTGTTAACAAACGCTGCACTTGGGCGGGACGGGTGACATAATCTTGGATTGGCACTCCCTGCCGTAACTGCTGGAGCGCTGCTTCGCTGGGAATCCCCTCGACCTGAACCCAGTAGGTACGCCCGTGTTGAAACCGGGGATGGCTCAGGCAATGTTGGGCCCAGCCATGATTGGTTAGCAACACTAACCCCTCACTATCCCGATCGAGGCGACCCACGGGATAAATCTCAGGAATGGGAATAAAGTCCTTCAGGGTTTGCCCCGCATCTCCAGAACGATCGCTAAATTTGCAGAGGACGTTATAGGGTTTATAAAAGAGAATGTAGCGCAGGGCATTATCAATCATCTGGATCAATGATTTGGATAAGGGATTTGGGCTAAAGCGGCTTTCCACTGAAAGTGAAAAAGTTTAATGGAATGGAAGAGTGCAGAGCGCCGCACTATTCCGCCTGAAGTTGGTCGCTAATCAAGTTGGTGGGAACAGCAAGGGACGACCCTAGATTCAAACGACCCCCAGCAATGCTTACATCGTAATGCTGACTCCTCAGAATTTCACCAACCAGGGCAAGCCAAAATGGGGTGCCTGATTTCTACGCAGAAGTCGGGATTGTCGCGGGAGAATTTTCTCCTTGAACCCGGCGGGGGCTACCCCTGAAAAGGTCGCGTAGCCTAAAATGCAGCCCTTGTCACCGTTTGTAACGAAACTTCACCATTCCCCGAACCGATATTTGAAGAAGTGTAACAGTTCATTTCTGACTGGCTAGGAAAGCTCAGCCCAAATGATAGGATGCCGTAAAAATCCTCTTGAGAAATTCCTATGGCAGAAACACTGACAGGACAAACTCCTATCTTCGGCGGTAGCACTGGCGGCCTGCTGAAAAAAGCTCTGGTGGAAGAAAAGTATGCAATCACTTGGACTAGCACCACTGAGCAAGTTTTTGAAATGCCTACGGGTGGTGCCGCAATTATGCGGGAAGGTGAAAATCTTCTTTATCTCGCTCGCAAGGAGCAGTGCTTGGCTCTGGGTACTCAACTTCGCACGAAGTTCAAGCCCAAGATTGAAGACTACAAAATCTATCGCGTTTATCCCAATGGTGATACCGAGTATCTCCATCCCAAGGATGGCGTATTCCCTGAGAAAGTGAACGCTGGTCGTCCTTTTGAAGGCAAAAAAGATCGCCGTATTGGTGAAAATCCTCAACCGGCTACCATCAAGTTCACGGGGCATGCTCCCTGTGATGTTGCCTAGAGGTGAAGAGAGGTTTCATCCTCAATTTCGATTTGATTGAATATTAAGCCCCTACTTGGGGCTTTTTTTGTGTTGTTGGTCTGGTGCTCCCACCCTAGCTTCGGTTCCTGATGTTTGATTATGACCTTCTCATTTTAGGTGCCGCTGCGGGCGGGCTAGAAGCTGCGATCGTTGCTCTCCAAGAACGATCGCGGGTGGCGTTACTCACTCTAGGATTGCCCCTCGCACCCGAAACGATCGCTCACCTCAGTACACTGCAGCAAGGGGGGGTGGATGTAATTGAGGATAGTGGCTACTTTTTACCCCACGCTCAGGGATTGCAAACCCTCCAGCGATCAAGGCTGCTCCGCTCTCGTTGCTCCTTACTGGCACTCCCCTCTCAGCCTATAGTCCCCCATCTGCCCGGTTTAGAGTCTATTCCTTACCACACCGAACTTTCCGAACAGGTGGGGGTTCAGGGCAAACCCGAGCATTGGCTGATCTGGGGAGAAACCCCAGAGAGTTTGAGCTATTGTCATCAACTCATCGAACAGAAACAGCAGGTAACATTGCTGCTCCGTAAACCCTTGTTGTTTCCGCTGTTCCAGCGCATTCAAGGCTATTTGGAAGGGCGTGGTGTAGAAATTTTGACGGCTATCTGCTGCACAGGGGTGGAGCCAAAGGGTGCTGGACTTCGGCTTTTTGCGGATCAGAGGCAATGGTGTGGCGATCGTTTGCTGCTGGCGTTTGGGCAGCAGCCGATAGACATTGCCAGCCATCGCCTCAACTTGAACTTATCGGCATTGCATCCCCAACTCTCCCTGCCTCTGGCGGTAAACCGCTTTTTACAATCTCAATTCGTTCCGAACCTCTATGGCTGTGGGATTAGCTTGGGGGGGATTGCCCTCGACTCCATGGCCCGCTATGAAGCCCGCATTGCGGTGTTCAATGCCCTCTATTCTCCCCAACGATCGCCCCGGTATGATTGCATTCCCTATTCCCTGCTAGAGGTTCCTGCCGTGACCCAGGTGGGCTGGACGATCGAGTCGGCACGTCAGCATTGGCCAGCCTCGGCTTTAAGATCTCTAACCTGTTCTGGGTTCTGGGATTCGCCATTCGAGCCTGCAGCGACCCAAGACCTGGGGCTAAACTCTGATTCTGGCCTGCTTCAACCCAGTTTCCAGATCCTTTTGGATCGTAAGGATCGTATTTTAGGAGCCCAGGGGATTGGCACCCGATCGGCCCAGGCGGTGCAGGTCATTGGTTTAGCCCGCCAACGTCGGCTAACCTGGCCACAATTATTACGATCGTTGCCGGGGGGAGAGGTGGCAGATTTACTCTATGCTCTGCAAACCAGCCAGATTGCCGAGGCTCCCAAAGGGGCATGGCGAGAATCCTTTTTCAACTGGCGACGCACAGGTTATTTTTGACCCTCCCCGCTCTCAAGAAACGGGAATTTTTCAGGACGAAAGCCTTAACAACAGGCCGCCTCTGGCTCTAGCGGACTTCACTGAAGTCTAGATCGTAGGGACTATATTGATCCATTTGGGCTGAACCAACCCAAACTTTATAGGTTCCCGGCAGCCACTGCCCGGCAATGCTGGGATTCCAGCCATACACATCGTCACTACACCAGGTTCCACCGGGGCCCTGCACTAAAAGCATCGTATCCTGGGCACTCAATACTTGCAGGTTCAGGTAGTTAAAATCGTCCGTTAACACCACTTCGTAGTCTGGCAGATCGGAGACATAGCCCCAGCAAATGCCCGTTTCCGTTTCCAAGCGGTTAGCGATCGTTGCAGCGGCGGTGGTGCCCCCACTAATGCCGCTCACCTGAAAGGGATCCGGATTAAAGCCTGGTGTCAGGGTCACCTTACGAAATAAGGTCATCCGGCTATCTCCAGAGCGAGGCAAAACCTCCTGAGCACGGCCAGAAACGGCGCTGAACCCCCAGATAATCAGGGTGCAGAGCAGAAGCGATCGTCCCAGCACTGAACTGATCGGCGTAGGGTTTTGGTGCGATCGTTGCCCCCAGGGGTGAATCATATCTTTCCCTTCCATAGAATGCTTTTGCTGCATCTGTCGCTTGGCCACGCATCATAGCAGGTTAGCGGGAATAGCGGACAGCGTGAGTGTAGTTCATCAGGTTGATCAGTTCATCGGGCTACCAACTTAAGGCAGAACATTACATTTTTTCGCTTTTAGTGGCAAGCCTCCATCTGAAGGATCTTACCCGCAGCTTGGGGGTTGCCACCATCTCTAACGAGTGACTCTACTGGACAATAAAGGGGAGAACCATCCGACTCATGACCCGCCCATCTTCTAAATGGTAAAACTCTACACTACCCCCCAGGGTTGTGAGAATAGTTTGGCAAATAAACAACGTCATGCCCGGTTGTTGTTCTAGGGCAGAGGGCATTAAGGCATCCCGAGGGGGGCCCTCCTGTAATTCTGCTAATAACCGGGGTTCGATCGTCCCGTTATCGGTAATGGAGAGATCCAGGGTTTTCTCATCCAGCAAACGGCTCCAGATGTCTATGCGCCCCTGTTCCGAACATCGACTACAGGAAAAGAGGAGCAGTTGGTAGAAAATTCCTTCTAATTTGGGAATATCTCCCATCAAATCTAGAGTCGTATTTTCGGCATGAACCTGAAGCCAGAGGTGACGTTGACGCACCAGCGGATCAATGCGCTCTAGCGATCGTTTCAAAAAGCTGGCGAGGGAAACGGTTTGTTTAGTCAGTTGTAACTGCCATTGCTCTTGACGCAGAATTTGCATCATGGTGTTCATGACATGGGTCACCTGGCCCAAGGCTTGTTGGTAGTACACCTTGGGGGTGATATTGGGGGACTTTTGTCCATTGGTTAAGGCATTCAACGAATTTGCGGCTAATTCCAACGATCGTTTCAGTTCAATTACCCGAAATTGTTTATACCAGTTCAGTTGTCGCAGTTGCAGTTGGCTGGCCTTGAGCCGATCGACCTTGAGAAGCGATCGACGGAACCAAGCTAATTGATTGACGAAAATGCCAAACAGACTGAGGGTACGCTCTGACCAAAAGTGATCCGCCGCCGCCGCCACAATCATGACCCCCAGGGGATCATCCTCAGGATTAGTCCGGAGGGCCAAGCCCATGACCTGCTCAATGGCCGATGAATTCAACCATTGCAAGGTATCGGGCAAGAGTTGATCGACAGTGAGATGCAAAATACCATCGGTGGCCAGAATTTGTTGAAGAAAGACATCCTGGAGGGAGATTTTAATATCCGTTTTGCACAATTCAAACTGAGGATTAGACACCGACAGGGCCGCGATGCGCCCCACCGGCCGCCGGGGTTGCCAGGTGACAAGCAGGGCTAAAGGCGTATGCAGTAATTGAGAAATAAATTGGGTGACTAATTGTTCTAAGCGCTCTTGCTCGTCAATCTGTTGAATCGTGGTTAAACCCCATTGCAGGGTTTGATAGAGGCTCTTTTGCTGGTCAATATCCTGTTGCAGTTGCCATTGGTGTAACAACACCCCCAGTTGATGGACAACGGTTTGAAAGAGATCGAGATCGCGGCTATGCCACGATCGGGGTTGTTCGTGGGTAATGAGCAGCACCCCTTCTAGAGGCAGGTGAGCGGTGGTGCGACAGACGACGAGGGACTGTACCCCATGGTCTTGGAAAATGTCCCGCCAGTACAGGAAGCGTAAATCTTCTTCCAGATCTTCCACCGCGATCGGATCAGCCCGCTCTTGCAACATTCGCCAATCCACTTCACTGAGTCCCGGAAAGCGATGGTGGATTTCTTTGAGCCGCCCTGTTTGATGTTGAAAGACAATGGAAAACTGATGAATTTGAGCATCGTAGCTCAGCAATAGCATCCGCTCCACGCCAAAGTGCTCTGCGAGGCGTTCCGCTGTGGTTTTTAAGGCAAGGTGCCAATCCTGCTCCGTGCGAATCACCTGACTAATGTGGTCTAGCAGGGTGTTATTGGCCCGGATTCTTTGTTTTTCTTGATCGACCCGCTCTAGTCCACAGCTAATGGAGAGCACTTGGGCAAGGGTTTTTAAGTACTCCACCTCCTCCGCTTGCCAGACCCTAGACTTTGTTTCTTCCGCTGCAACAAAACCAAAGAGGCGATTCTCTAACCAGAGGGGAGCCCCGAGTAGGGCTTTGACCCGGAGCAGTTCCAAAATTCGAGTCGTTGCATCCAGGGCTAGGGAACTTTGGGTGGGGGTAATTTCAACGATCGTATTTTTGGAGAGGGTTTGGTAAACCCCTGGGCATTGTTTGGCCGAGAGGCGAAACTCTTCCCCGGTCTGCAGAGAGATGGTTTTACGCTGACCTTTTTGAACCGCTACGGTACGTTGGCAAAAATAGCGCCCATCCGGCTCAAACCAATAGACCGCAATTCGATTGGCATTCAAATAGTCTTGGGCTTCCTCTGCCGCAATTTCCAGACGTTGTTCCAGAGTTGCCGCTTGATGAATCTTGGCAATCACGGTGGCGAGGGGATGTTCACCGCTCGGAGACAGCGGCATTGCACACTGCTCCATGAGGCGATGCAGTGAGACCCCCAATTCTCCCGCAATAATGGAAAGCATGGCTTTCTCATCAGTTTTGGCTAGCATTCCCCAGCGTTCAGAGCCCAAAATGACTAAGCCATGACAAAAGTCTTGATGGCGAAAAGGAAAGAGTAATGCACCCTGAATGGCTAATTTCTTCGCCACCTGACTCAGGCGACCGCCCCGTTGCTCTGCCTTGAGATCGGGAACCACCATCGGTCGCATTTGCAGCACGAGTTGTTCCAGGATTTCACCGGACGCTAAGACCAGAGCCTCCTGAAGAAAGGGCATAGGCTTGCCATGAACGTAGCCACCGGCTCCTTGGATCAGGTGTTGGCTACGATCGTACCGGCACAACCAGATTAATGGATAGGGAAATTCCTGCTGGATATATTCTAGGGCTGCCTGGAACATATCCTCTGCTTTCTTCGCCTCACGAATAGCTTGCAAGCAACGACTCAGCAACGCTAAACGTTTCTCGTGGGGGGAGATAGATTGCTTTTTGCCGATGCTGGTGGTCACAATAAATCCCAGGCAGACTAGAGTTGTACATCAGACTCAGATGGCCCAATGATCATGTTGGCCAATCCGTACACTTCCACAACACGATCGAGACGATTCGCGTTCGGTCTAAGTTCTTACTTTTTGATAGCGGATCAATGCACCCCAGATTTTCGCTCAAGTTCTAAATTGAGTTACTTACCTTCATTCTATAGATTACTTGTCAGAACGAAACTTTAATTGATCTAGATCTTCCAAACAAGATACGGCGCAGGGGAGGTGCTTCTCGTTTCTGGCAATCTTTGCCCTGAACCTGAAAAGCCTAAGATCTTGCCATTACAATAGACTTCTACTGGCTTTCCGCGTAAAGCGGGAAAAATTAGCGCGAGAGTGCGGCGCGGAGCGCCGCACTCTCGCGCCTTAAGTTGGTTCCCCTTCTACTCCCTAGATGTTGATATGCTCAATAGTCCTTCTCCCCCCTGGTTACGGAGCTTAGCCTTGATTCCGACAGGATTATGGGGAATTTTACTGCTGCGCTATTGGCATAGCGGTGATCTAAACTTGCTGATTCACCCTGCCTATCACGGCTTAACGATCGTTACGGGGCTGATCTTGCTCGTGTTGACAATGGCTCAATTGCTCACCTTTTTTAAGCCGACCCCAGCCGTAGCCTTCCAAAGTAATCACCTCACCGCTTCTCGACAATTAATCGGCATCGTCATCTTAACTGCCGTAGCGATCGCGGGGTTTCTGATTCCGCCTCGGGTCTTTGCCAGTAGCCTCTCCACCGATCGTCCCGTCACAGATTTTCTGACCCTGGCCCGTGTCGAACCTGAAGCTTTCCGTACCGCCATTAAGCCAGAAGATCGCAGTATTGTGGATTGGGTGAGAACCCTGAATGTTTACCCCGAACCCGATGCCTATGAAGGAGACGCGGTAGAGGTAGAGGGCTTTGTTCTCCATCCTGAGGAACTCCCCGAACAATATTTGATGGCGGCTCGGTTTATCATTACCTGTTGTGCCGCCGATGTGTACCCCGTGGGTCTACCGGTAGAGCTAGGCACGGTGGGCACCCGCCAAGACTACCCCGTCGATGGCTGGATTCGAGTTCAAGGTCGGATGGCCACCGCGATCGTGAACGATCAGCGAAAAGCGATCATTCGTCCCGATCGCATTG
>JBEAPM010000549.1:0-5973 GCA_041164445.1 Cyanobacteriota bacterium | reverse complement strand
AGACTGGCAATGGAAGAGACATTCAAGATCCGGCCTCGGTTGCGCTGGATAAACTCAGGGATAAACAGTTTACAGAGCGCAGTTAACGCCACTACATTGACTTGGATCATCTCTAAATCCTGCTCCAGGGAACGATCGTGAAACTTACCCTGTCCGCCAAAACCCGCGTTATTGATTAAATACTCCACTTCGATGCCTGCAGCGATCACTGCGTTATAGATATTCTGAGCCGCATTCTGCTCCGCTAAATCTTGGCAGAGCACGAGCACTTGAACGCCATGCTTAGCTTCCAGTTCATGCTTGAGTTCATTCAGCTTCTCCTCACGACGGGCAACAATCACCAGATCACCGCCTTTTGCGGCATGGATACGTGCTAGGGCTTGACCAATGCCACTGGAGGCTCCCGTAATCAGGGCTACGTTTTTCATGAGATTTTTAGTGCTCGTTTTACGCCTTGATTTTAACGAATGAGGGTTTGGGGAGCTTGCAGATCCTGGCGCTCTACCTGAGAATCCGTCCCCGAATCCTCCTCCTCCCCTCACCCAACTGACCCGATTTCAGAAGAACAGGGTAACCTGAGTAAGGCGTGAGTTTCTTCCAAAGGCAGGTATCCAATGAGTAAGGTGCGCAATGGGCTGATTGCGATTGGGGCGATCGCTCTGTTAGGAGGCGGTGGTGCCTATTGGTATTTCAAGATTTTTCGGGGCCCTGCAACCCAATCTCGACTGTTGGGAGCAGCCGCCTTAGTGCCGGATCAGGCCTTGATGGCCACGTTTGTTTCTACGGATCCATCCCAGTGGGAAGCGGTCGATCGCATGGGCTCCCCTGTTGCTCGGGATCTCCTCAAGGCGAGGGTTGCGGACTTGCAAAGCGAAATTCTCCAAGGGACAGAACTGTCCTATGAAACGGATCTGCAGCCCTGGGTGGATGGGGTCATGGTGTCGGTGCTGCCCCCCACTGAGGTTTCCCCCGATCCAACGGAAGAGACGAATGTACTGATGATTATGGGGATTAAAGATAAACTCCGGGCCCTGGACTTTGCCAACAAAATGCGATCGCAGTCTGGTGTGACGATTGAAACGCTAGACTACCAAGGCATTGAGGTCAGCAAACTCACCCAAGGGGGGGACGATTCCTATAGTGCGGTGTTGGGGGATTATGTGGTGTTTTCACCTCAACAACGATCGGTGGAATGGGCGATCGACACTGCGAAGGGCGGATCTTCACTCCGGGATCAACCGGGCACTGACAAAGCCCTGCAGAGTTCCCTCAATCTCGATAATTCCGTGATGCAACTCTACATTCCAGACTATGGGGGCTTTGTGAACCAAATCTTAGCCCAGAATGAAGGGGCTGCGCCTATTAGTCCGGGCTTACAGGGACAACTGTCGGCGTTGGATAATGTTGTGGCGGGGCTGAGCCTAGAGGACAACGGGCTACGCCTGAGGGCGTTGGTTACCCTCGATGAACAACCGACCCTGTTTAGCTATCGCACTGCACCGGGTCAGGTGTTGAACTTTTTGCCTGGGGAGACTTTAGCGCTCCTCAGTGGCCAAGATCCCCAATCCCTCTGGCAGAATTTAGTGGCAGAATCTCAAAATAATCCCCAAGTTGGGGTGGTGGTGGAGGGGGTACAACGGCAGTTAGCCCAGTTGAACCTCGATCTAGAGCAGGATGTTTTAAGTTGGATGACGGGGGAATTTGTGGTAGCGGCCTTGGCCAATCCCCCAGATCAAGGCATTTTAGGTTCCCTCGGTGTGGCTGGAGCGATCGTTTTAGACAGTAGCAATCCCACCCAAACCAATGAAACCTTGGGCAAACTGGATACCTTAGTGGCGGGTAACCTGACGGTGGAAAAAACAGAAGTGGAAGGCAAAGCCCTCACCTACTGGCGGTTACCTCAGGGTATTTTTAATAATCAAACCTTTTTGGGTTATGGCTGGCTCACCCCCCAAACCCTGTTTGTGGCCCTAGGGGACGCAGCGATCGAGAGCTTAGTGGAACCGGCCACGCCCCGCTTGGTGGATGCACCGGATTTTCAGACCGTCACCGATACCCTACCTAAAAACAATGGAGGATATTTCTACTTTAAGGTAGCGGATGTGGCCACCTCCGCAAACCTTGCCCCAATTGGCGGACAGTTTCAACGCTTACCCCAGGAAACCCAAGCTTTAGTGCAGTCCGTTCAAAGCGTAGCGATTACCACTTCTCAACCGGATCAGAACCTCAATCAAGTTGATATGTTTCTCCAATTTTCACCATCCGCTCCGGAGGAGCCTCAACCCACGCCATAGCGTAGGGGCAAGGTCTCCTTGCCCATAGCGTAGGGGCAAGGTCTCCTTGCCCAATGCGTAGAGGCAATCCCCCCGTGGTTGCCCATTTTCCGGTTTATACCGTTACGCTAGGGCGGGCACGGGGCACCGCCCGTACATTCAGATTGCAAAATGAGAATTGCTGGTAGGGGCAAGGTCTCCTTGCCCAATAATGCGTAGAGGCGTAGGGGCAAGGTCTCCTTGCCCAATAATGCGTAGGGGCGTAGAGGCAAGGTCTCCTTGCCCAATGCAAGATTTATAGGCAAAATCAATGACTGGGTTGGGAGACCCAACCCCTACCAGGGATTCAGACCCCATCATTGAGGTGCCCCTAGACATAGGATCTTAGATATAAAAACTTAGGGTTTCACCGTAGCGATCGCTAGGCGGGCTCCGGGCACTTGACGAATTTGATCCATAGCCTTGACCACAATGCCGTGGGGCACTGCTTCATCGGCGTTGACGATGACAAGAAAATTAGCTTTATCCCCCTGCAAGTCTTGAATAGCAGCCATTAACCCCTCAGGATCGATCGCTTCGCGGTTGAGAAATAAATTCCCCTGGGCATCGATCGTGAGGGTGGCGGGGGATTCCTGCTGTTGCTGACTGCTGGAGGCTTGCGGGAGATTTACGGGCAACCCTTCTGAGCGAGTCAAGAAGAGGGTAGACATAATAAAAAATGCCAGAATCGCAAAGATCACATCAATCATGGGCACGATGTTAATCTGTGCGGGCAGATCCGGCTCATCATCCAAAATTCGCATAGGTCAGTCCCATCTCTTCATAACGACGACGGTACAACAACTCTAATTGCCCTCCATATTCCTGGATCAGGGCAATTTGGCGACGATACATCCCCCGAAAGAGGTTGGAAAATAGTAGGGTAAAAATAGCTACCACCAGACCAGAAGCCGTTGACACTAGCGCTTCACTGATACCGGCGGTCACGGTGGTGGTATCCCCTCCCCCCACGGCTCCCACCTGCAGAGAGGCCAGGGAGGTAATGAGCCCTAAGACGGTGCCCAGCAAGCCCAGTAAAGGCGAAAGACTGATCACGGTTTCAAAAACGGTATTAAACCGCTTCAGCAAGGGGATTTCCGCTTGACTAGCACTTTCTAAGGCGAGGCGAAATTCTTCCGGGTTGGGGCGATCGAGTTCGAGGGCCGCGAGAAAAATCCGACAGAGGGGTAAATCCGCATTTTTGTCTAACTTGGCTTGAGCGGATCCTGGATTTTGGCGATAGAGCCGTAGGAATTCCCGGATCAAGCGATTTTGACGACGCGCAATGCGGAGCCAAAAGAGGAGTCGCTCCAGAATTAAGGCAAAGGACAAAATCGAAAAGGCCAGTAACGGCCACATGACGATGCCCCCGGCCGCAAATACGTTATCGATCGCCATAGAAACTTGCGCTCAATCCTTGGACTATTCAGATTTTCCCACTATACCGTAATGGATGCGGACAATTTTACAGAGGTGCCTAACTGTCTAACTGGCAATGCGCAGCAATTCCACTTCAAAAATCAGGGTGGCATTTTCGGGGATGGGGCCCACCTGCCGGGCACCGTAGCCTAGATCCGGTGGAATCACCAATAAGCGTTTACCGCCAATGCCCATGCCAGAAACCCCTTCATCCCAGCCTTTAATGACTTGACCAACCCCTAAGCGAAAATCAAAGGGGCGATTGCGATCGTAGGAACTATCAAAGGGCTTACCATTTTCTAAAATGCCGCGATAATGCACCGTGACGGTTTGGGCCGTTTGGGGTTTTGCCTCATTGCCATCTGCTAAATCGATATACTTAAGCCCCGACTCTGTTTCAACCCAATCCGTAGCGGGATCCCGAACGATCGCCAGCATTTCTGCAACGGCATTCTGGGGAGCAGCCGCAGCAGGAGCAACTTCTGCGCTAGGGGCTTGGGCAATGGCGGGAGTGCCGTCTCCCGAAAAGCCTTTAAGCACAAGAAACAGGAGGCTGAGGGCCATAATACTCAGCACAATCAGAATAACTTTCATAGGAATAGGATGAGACAGAATAACTGCTTTAGCATAATGCGGAACGGGAGACTTGAACTCCCACAGGATAACTCCCACTAGAACCTGAATCTAGCGCGTCTACCAATTCCGCCAGTTCCGCTGGCGCTGCTGGTGCAGCGGTCTTTTATTATTAGGGATCATTTCAGCGCTGTCAATAGTTGCCAGGGGCGTTTTCGGGGAGGGTGCTCTGGTCAATGCCCTTGGAGAGTTGAGGGGGATTGGCTAAGGTATAAATTCTCTGTTCCGCTGCGATCGCAGTCCGTAGGTGTTTGGGCCCATTGAGAATGCCGAGGAGACTAATCCCATCAAACATACGTAAGGTGCCGGTGGTCTGGGTTGCAAGAATGGCATCGATCGCTTCGGGGTCGGGGCAAGGGTTCCAGGTGTGTTGACTGGCCAAAATTAACCCCAACGCTACACCGTAGGTGGGGGCATAACAAAAACAGGGGTGAACCTGAGCAAAGACGGTGGATAACGTTCGGACAGTACGAGCATGAATCTCTAACTCAGGCGGATTGAGGGAACCTCCCTGCATCATGTAAAACCCGCCCGGATTCAGAACTTGGGCAATGCGCTGATAATGCTCCTGAGTGAATAACGGATAGGCGGGGCCCGCTTCCACCGGATCGGTTAAATCGGAAATAATCACATCCCAGGTCTGATCTGTCGTGGCTAAATAGGCTTGAGCATCCGCAATCACCACTTGAACCCGGCGATCGTCCCAACTGTGCTGATGCATCTCCGGCAAATGAGTTTTACACAGATCCACCACGGCACCATCAATATCCACCATCACCACCGTTTCCACGGTTTTCCAGCGGAGCACCTCCCGCAGGGTCGCCCCTTCTCCTCCCCCCAAAATCAACACTCGTCGAGGCGAGCCGTGGAACACACAGGGGGTATGCACCAGCGGCTCATGGTAGAGAAACTCATCACCCACCGCCGACTGCCAACAACCATCCAGCACTAAGCCCTTGCCATAGGCTCCCGTTTCCACGATGTAAGCGTCTTGAAACGGAGTTTGACAATGGGCCAGCACCTTGGTAATGCCGTGGCTATAGACATCCCAAGGGGAATGAAATTCATTGAGCCAAAAAGAAGTATTGGGATTCATCATATTTAGCGAGAGCCTTCAAAATATGGACATAGCTTATGCTGATGACTCTCTTCAAGAAAGGGAACAAGAACGGCGGTAAGATTACGATCGTAACTCTGCCACCGTTCTTGACTGGAGGTCTAGAGTTCCAGGCATTTCAGGAATTGACACGGAAACCTTGACCGTCTTGTTATAGACTAAAATCTATGCTAAAACCTTTTTTAGCGACCCCGAGTCTATGTAATATTGCCTTAAGTTTTCAGACCTATTGGAGAAAATTATGAGTTCCCCACTGGTTCAGTCGGTGTGGCTAGTCCCCTGCTACGCCCTCATCGCTTCAGTGATCGCAAGCCTATGGTCACCTCGTTTAATTTCCCGCACGGGGCCTAGACCTGCGGGTTATATCAGTCTGGTTGCCACGTTAATCGGTTTTTTTCACAGTATCTTTGCACTGGTTGAGGTTTGGGGGCAGCCCCCGATCGCCGTCTCTTTGCCCTGGTTTCAGGCGGCACAACTCAGTATCAATATTGA
>JBEAPM010000548.1:0-10684 GCA_041164445.1 Cyanobacteriota bacterium | reverse complement strand
TCTATGTGCCCTTGACTAAGCCGGATCAAGCCATTGAGCAGCTAGAAAATAATGCGGCTCCTGACTATTTAGCCAATTGGGCCCTAGCGATCGCCTATCGGGATCTCGATCGTTATGAACTAGCTCTGACGGCTTTAGAAGAAGCCCTGCAAGAGAGCAGTAATCCTCAACTTTATTACCTCCGCGCTCAGATCCGGATCCGTCAAGGTCTCAGTGCAGAAAATCAATCTGATCTCATTCAAGCCCAGAGCGATTTTCGTCGTGCCCTAGCGCGATCGTCCCAACTCCCCAAACGTCTGGTAGGACAAATTTTCCGGGAGTATTGTCGCAATCAAACCCGCATTGACAACGGTGCGAGGGATTGTAATGCACTACAGCGATCGATTTTAGATGAACCAGGAGACTGGGGGCCGGAAACTGTCCCGGAAGTTTAGGGACGATCACCTGAGCGAAGTAGCGTGTTAGCAACGCTATCCAAAAATAACGGGTAGGATAGCCAGAGGCCATCCTACCCGTTAACACTGAAACAGTGGTTTTTAGATCATCGTTAAGATGAGGACAAAGCTAATGGTCAGAGCCTTAGCGAATTAGATAGGCCTTTCTCAGTTGCCACGCTAACTCACGGTTAACTTCGCTTTCCACCCGATTCCCCCGTTGGAAATGCTCTAGGGTGATGTCATCCACATAAAACTTGACGGTAAAGGTCTTTTCCATCATTTGGGTTTTATCCAGTTTGACTTCACTCATCCAAATGCGGGGATCTTGCCATTGGTTGCGGCTAGTTTTGAAATCGTCCTGCATCCAGATAAACATTTCCTGAACCGCGTCATCCAGACGGGTATCGTCTCCGGAAGGTTCACTGAGTTTACGAAACAACTTATTCATCTTGCTCTTGAGCAAGTCAACCCGCCTTTCCCACTGCTCCGGCAGCATTTTTTGATCCTCTTGGAGTAAATCCGGATCCTTGAGCCAGGCTCCATACCAGTCTCGGAGGAGGCGAATCATGGAGTTCCCTTCCATCACTTTGGCGGATTCCTCTAAGGTCACTCGTTTACGGGAACGGCTACCGCCATTGCGATCGGCCACCACATCTAAACCAATCATCTGACAAATATCGAGATAGTCGCCTTGAATCGAGCGAATTTCACTTTGATCTAAACCACTATCTTCCATACGGGTGATATTTTGGCTGAGTTCATCAAAGGCGGCTTCAATTCTGGCTAGACACTGGTTTAAGTCTCGCTCTGCCAATAAGCGCACTTTTCCTGCCTCCCGCTTTTTGTGAACCCGATCTTGAGATAAAGATCCTCCAAAGAAGCGATCGAGCAATTCAATTTTCTGCTCAATATCCCCCAAGGTATCTGGGTGAGCTAGTACCACAGCCTGAATAAATTGCATAGCCCGAGAAGGTTCGGCATCTGGGGCAAAGGAAATACTCACCGTATAGAAGTAGTTTGAAGTGGGGCGGCTCAGGTTAATAATTTTCTGCGCTTCAAACTTGGAATTGGGAACATAGACTTCGCAGTGCTGATCAATGAGGTAAAGCTGAGTCAGACGCAAACCAATATGTTTAATGACCGCTCTTTCATCTTTTTTCCAGGCAATCACATCTCCAAAACGAAACGGCGTATCAATTAATAACACCAAGCCACTGAAAAAGTTTTTGAGAATGTCTTGCAGGGCAAAACCAATCACAAAGGTGACTCCCCCAAAGGCAACCCAGAGTCCTGAGAGATCTAAGCCCACTTCCTGTAAGGCAAAGAAAATGGACAGGACATAAATCAAAATGGGGGCAGCGGTTTCCAAGATGGGAATTAAGACATCATCCCACTGGGCTTCGGTGCGTTCGGCGTATTCTTTTAAGTAATAAAAGACGACCTGATTAAGGACTCGGTTCAACAAAAAAGCCGTACTGAGGATTGAACCTGCCACGAGGATATGATCAATCCAGACGACGGCTGGGATGCTTTCAAAATTTTTGAGCCCAATATTAAAAAAGAGGAACAGTGCCACCAAAAAGGCTGGAAATTGCGAGACTCTTAGGGCAACGAGGGCCGCATCAGAACGGAAGGTGCGAAACCATAACCGCAGTCCGACAAAAATGAACAGGTAAACCCCAAAAATGGCGGCAGCCGCAATACCCAGATTAATGGCAATTTCATTGAAGTTGAGTTGCTCAATGGCAATGGCACTGGGATCGGCTTCAACGCCCTTGAATTCAAATAGGGGACCAGGAGGGGCTTTTTTGCCCTTACCTTGGGCAAGTAGAGAGGGAAGGAATGAACTAAACATAAACCACCGTAACGAGAGGCAACAACATCAAGGGGAAATAGGATCAGTTTGCATTTTGAGCGTTGAGGGGGCTTTGAGGATTGAGGGTTAGGTTTGATCTGGACTCCTCAATGCTCAAGATTCCGTTGCTCTAACGGGCGAGATAAGCTTGGCGAAGTTGCCACTGTAATTCGCGGTTTAATTCACCTTCAACACGATAGCCTCGCTGGAAATGTTCCAGGGTAATGTCATCTACGTAGAATTTGACGGTAAAGTTTTTGTTTAACCCCCCTGTGCTGGCATCCGTCTTATTGGCACTGATCCAAATGCGGGGATCTTGCCACCCATTACGAGTTGTTTTGAAGTTTTCTTGCATCCAGCTAAAGACACTGGAAACCGTATCGTCTAATCGGGTTTCATCCGCATCCATGGTGGTCACTTTTCTAAAGAGCTTGTTGATTTTGAGCTTCATTAAGTCAAGCTTCTGTTCCCACATTTTGGGAAGTACTTTAGAATCTTCCGTCAATAAATCTGGATCTTTGAGCCAGGCACGGTACCAATCTCGGATGAGGAAAATTAAGGATTCGGTATCGCTTTTTTCGTCTAGTTCTGCATTTTTGAGGGTTGTTTGACGAGATCGTCCCCGCTCAGCCCGATCGTAAACAGGTTCTAAACCAATCATGCTGCAAATATCGAGGTAATCGCTTTGCACGGCTCTGACTTCAGCGGGATCAAAGCCCATATCTTCTGCGTGGGAAATTGCCACGGAGAGGGCTTCAAAACTGTCTTCGATTTGGGCAAGACGGGTGTTAACTGATTTTTCAGCGAGGAGACGAGCCCGACCGGCTTCCCGTTTCATTTGAACTTGCTCGCTACTATCGGAAGCGCCATAAAAGCGATCCAGGAGTTCTAATTTTTGGTCAATATTGCCGAGGGTGTCAGGATGCGCTAACACCACCGCTTCCAAAATTGGAATGACTAAAGAGGGATCAGCATCGAATTTGACCGGCAACGTAATGGTGTAGTAATAGTCAGTGGTGGGACGGCTAAGGTTGACAATTTCTTGGTTCTGAAAAGCCCCGTTTGGAATATAAATCTCGCAGTGGCGATCGATGAGATAGAGGTTCGTGACCCGTAGTCCTACTTTTTTGATGACGGCGCGGGTTCCATCTTCCAGGGTAATGACATCTCCAAAACGGAAGGGGGTGTCGATTAGGAGCACCAAGCCGCTAAAGAAGTTCGCCAAAATATCTTTGAGGGCAAAACCCAGAACAAAGGTCATCCCCCCAATGGCTACCAGTAAGCCATTGAGATCCACATTGAGAGACTGAAGGGTAACAATTCCCCCAATGAGGTAGGTCAGAATGGGTAGGGTACTTTTGAGGATGGGCACCAATACATCGTCCCACTGGGCCTCACTACGCTCTGCGTAACGCTCTAAGTAATAGAGCAAGACTTCCGTCAACAATTGAGCAACCCAGTAGGTGGAGACAATGGCGATCGCTGCTGTTAGTACGCCCTGAATCCAAGTGAGACTTTCAGGAAGAGTCACCTGATTTAAGGTGAGTTTCGTAATAACAAAAATTCCAACTAAAAGCGCGGGACGTTGGGAAACCCGCACCGCGACAATGCCTGCATCGGAACGCATGGACTGACGAATCCAGGCCCGCAGGAGAACAAAAACGAAAACATAGAGAACAACGAATACGCCCGCCGACACCCCTAAAACCCGGAGCGCCTCACTGGAGAGGGAGACGGTGCTGACCTGAGCTAATACGCCAGACATAGGATCACACCAACTAACAACATGAGGGATATTACGGATTGCGATTTGTCTTAAGGAAAGGGACAGAACCACGATCAATGCTTAGTATAGAGCAGGATTCCCTAGGAATTGGCTCTCCTCACAAAGCTTTATCCTTTTCCCACCTTTCTGGCGATATCCCGGAACTCTCAATTTTTGGACAAGCGGCAAGGAAGACCAGAGCACCTTGACGATCGCTTTTGGGACTATCTCACTCCTCTCACCCTGAAGCGGATAGCGACGGGATCGGGGATCTACTTTTAAAGCTTAATGAAAAATATTTGCATTAATGCTTTTCCTCAATTATGATGAAATCCTGCTTTAGGATCTGCCTGCTTGCCCTGGTTCCACAACGTTCCACAACTGGGCATTTCGCAAACTCCCCCATCTGTTCCGCTTTCTACCCCAGAGTAGGAAGAGCAGGATTGGGCTGGACGGTTGTGCTTACGATCGCCCTGTGTTGAGGTGTCCTCGTCTTCTGAAGGGGAACTGGGGCAAGATTTGCGTCCTAAATCGTTGCCTATTATTGAGATATTTTTTTGATAAGGAGTACCCTTACCCATGAATCAACAACACCGCTGGCCCCTATTTTTAACGGGATTATTAGGGCTATCCCTGTGGTTAGGGGGATGTACCTCGAATACCCCTACTCCGCAGACGGGGGAAGAAACTGCCCCTGCGGAGGGTTCTCCTACGGAGCAAACGGAGGCTGCAGAGGTCAATATTTATTCGGGACGACACTATGAAACAGACAAAACCCTCTACGATCGCTTTACGGCGGACACGGGCATTCAGGTGAATATCGTGGAAGGGGATGCGGATGAATTGCAGGAGCGTATCCTGGCGGAAGGGGAACGGACACCAGCGGATCTCTTAATTACGGTGGATGCGGGACGGCTCTGGCGGGCCGAAGAGGCGGGACTCTTTCAGCCGGTTCAGTCGGAAGTTTTGGAGTCCAGTATTCCCGAAGCGCTACGCCAACCGGATGGCCTTTGGTTCGGGTTGACGCAGCGGGCGCGGGTGCTGGTCTATAACCCGGAGAAGGTGCAGAGTACGGAGCTATCGACCTATGAAGCCTTAGCGGAACCCCAGTGGCAGGGTCGGGTTTGCATTCGCAGTTCTAATAATATTTACAATCAGTCCCTGTTAGGATCCATGATTGAAACCTTAGGGGTAGAGGCAACGGAAGCCTGGGCAAGGGGGTTAGTGGCCAATTTAGCTCGGGATCCGGAAGGGGGCGATACGGATCAGATTAAGGCGGTGGCGGCCGGGCAATGTGATGTGGCGATCGCTAACCATTACTATTGGGCTCGTTTGGCTAAGTCTGATAAACCGGAAGATCAGGCCGTTGCAAAACAAACCGCCATCTTTTTCCCCAATCAAGACGATCGGGGCACCCACGTAAACATTAGTGGGGCAGGGGTTTTAGCCAATGCCAAAAATCCTGAAGCGGCGGTCACGCTCCTGGAGTTCTTGGTGAGTCCCGAAGCTCAAAAGGTTTTTGCGGAAGGGAATAACGAATATCCCGTGGTGGCAGGGGTAGAAATTGATCCGGTGGTGGCCGCTTTAGGAGAGGCTAAATTTGATCAAGTGAATGTGTCTGCCTATGGTCGCAATAACCCGGAAGTGGTGAAATTAGTCGATCGGGTGGGCTGGAAGTAAGATAGGGTTCTGTGGGGCGCGGGAAATTTGGATTCCCTACTTTCCCTGTGCTCCAGCCGCAGCAGACCTTGTACCTCAGCATGACGATCGCCATGTGCCCGGATCAGACCCATTGGAGCAAGATTCTCAGCCATCTCCCCCAATATCGTGCTTGGGTGGAGATTGATTTAGATGCCTTGGCGGAAAATGTTCAACAACTCCGTCGCCTCCTCAAGCCCACCACAACGTTATTAGCGGTGGTCAAGGCTGATGCCTATGGTCATGGGGCGGTGGCGGTGGCGGAAACGGCATTGCGATCGGGGGCGGAATGGCTGGGAGTGGCTACGGTGCTGGAGGGGATCGAACTACGGCAAGCCGGTCTTGAGGCTCCAATTTTACTGCTGGGGGCGGCGAATGCGAAGGAAGAAATTCAAGCGATCGTCCACTGGGGCATTCAACCGACCCTGTGTACGGTGCCCCAGGCCCAAACCTTTGCGGTGGTGCTGCAATCCCTGGGGGCTAACGCCACGGAGTTACCGGTTCACCTCAAGCTGGATACGGGGATGTCTCGACTGGGTACGCCCTGGGAACAGGCCCTAGACTTTGTGCAAGCAGTGAAGCGGCTGCCGGGGTTACACATTGCCAGTGTCTACTCCCACTTAGCCACGGCAGATGAGCCAGAATCCTCGACCCTCTGGCAACAACACGATCGCTTTGAGCAGGTTTTAACCGCCTTGCAGCAGCAGGAACTCCTGCCCCCCTGTCGTCATTTAGCCAACTCCGCTGCAACCCTGGTCAGTCCCAAACTGCATTACGACCTAGTCCGCGTGGGGTTATCCCTCTATGGGCTCTACCCCGCCCCCCATTTAATTACCCCAGAAGTTCAGCTTCGCCCCGTCTTGTCCGTCAAGGCCCGGGTCACCCAAGTGAAAACGATCGCTCCGGGAACGGGGGTCAGCTATGGTCATCGTTTTATTGCCCGCCGTCCCACCCGGGTGGCGGTGGTGGCGATCGGCTATGCGGATGGGGTTTCGCGGCTACTGTCTAATCAATTAAAAGTGGGTCTGCGGGGGGAGTGGGTATCTCAAATTGGCTCCATTACCATGGATCAAATGATGTTAGATGTGACGGATTTGCCCTTGGTCGAGCCGGGGGATGTGGTGACCTTGCTGGGGGAAACGGAACCCGGCACCCTGCGGGCAGAAACCTGGGCAGACCAAATGGGAACGATCGCCTGGGAAATTCTCTGTAGCTTTAAGCATCGTCTTCCCCGCATTATGGTCAGCGATCGACAGTGTCTGCTCTAGACCTATGCTGGCTTTAGGCCTGTGCTGGTGTAGAAAAGTTACCTGTAAAGCACAATGCGATTCCGCCCCTGTCGTTTAGCGTGGTACAGGGCTTGATCGGCAATCTCAATTAAACTATGGGGAGACTGATGGCTGGCGGGGGTTTGGCAGCCAATGCCCATACTGAGGGTGAGGATAGGACTGATCTCTGAGGCTTGGTGGGGAATGGCGAGACGATCGATTTCCGCTTGAATATCCTGGGCAATTTTCTGGGCCCCCTCTACCGTGGTGGCGGGTAAAACACAGGCAAATTCTTCTCCGCCATACCGGGCCACAAAATCGGCGGGACGATGCACCAGGCGACGCAGGGTATGGGCAACGGTTTGCAGAATACGATCGCCCTGGAGGTGACCATAGGTATCGTTATAGGCTTTAAAATAATCAATATCAATCATCAATAAAGCGATCGGTTGTCCCTCTCGTTTGAGGCGCTGCCACTCTTGCGCCAGGGTATCATCAAAATAGCGACGGTTAGGAATTTCCGTCAGTCCATCAATATGGGCCATTTGCTGTAGCCTTGCATTGGCTTCCGCCAGCTTTTCTTCTAGCTGTTTCTGATGGCTAATATCCGTCAGGGCACCGATGGAGCCGGTATTTTCTCCCTTCTCGTTAAAGGTAAAAATGCACTGGGCTAAGACCCAAACAACGGTGCCATCCCGATGGACAAAGCGATATTGATCTTGCCATTTATCTTTACGTTGAAAGGCTTCCTGCCAGGACTTAAGCATTCTCTCCGCATCATCCGGGTGTAAACGATCGGCCCACCCCTGACCTAAGCAATCTTCAAAATCAATATCAAGAATTTCACAGGTTTTTCGATTAATATAAATACAATTTCCCTCAGCATTATTACGATAGATCCCAATGGGAACCGATTCCGCTAGTAGTTGATCCCGTTGTTCAATTTGTTGGTTCGAGGTTTCGTCTAAGGCGTGCTGATCCCTAGCCTCCTCAATATAGCCTGCGTAACGCAGGGGCTTAGAACGATCAGCCGCTTGGGGATCGACTTTCATATAGATGGGGACAATCTCTTGGTTAGGCTGAAAAATGCGGTAGAAACAACTCAGGGGCTGAGATAACTTGAGGGCTTGATTCCAGGCACTGCTCACCCGCTCGACATCTTCAGCATAGACTAAATCTTGCCAGTTACAATCGGACAGATCTAGCCACGTTCGCCCTAAAATCTTCTGGGCTTTGGGGTTAGCATATTGAATGCGAGCGGTATGATCCAAATCCAAGACACCAATGGGCAGAGCATTGAGCAACTTTTCATAGTCATCTTGGTGATTCATTCAGGTTCTCCCGGCAATCAAATTTCGCTCTCCAGACTGAATATTCCAAAGGTTTGCATACACGCCCTGCAAGGCTAATAATTGCTCGTGTTGCCCCTCTTCCACCACTTGCCCCTCTTCCATCACATAAATACGGTGGGCATGACGAATGGTAGACAAGCGATGGGCAATGGCGATCGTTGTGCGGTCTTGGGTAATGTGTTGCAGCGATCGTTGAATCGCGGCTTCTGTTTCATTATCCACAGCGGAGGTGGCTTCATCCAAAATCAGAATCGGTGGATTTTTGAGAATGGCGCGGGCAATGGCTAAACGCTGGCGTTGCCCCCCGGATAGTTTTTGTCCCCGCTCCCCTACGATCGTATTGTACCCTTGGGGCAGTTGTTGGATAAACTCGTGGGCTTCCGCCAGTTCCGCCGCGTGCTGAATCTCGCTTTGGCTTGCGTCAAAACTTCCGTAGGCAATATTTTCCGCCACGGTGCCATGGAAGAGAAAGACATCCTGACTGACCCAGGCAATGCAATGGCGCAGATCCCGAAGTTTTAGGTCACGGATCTCCAGACCATCAATGCGAATTTCCCCCTCCTGTACCTCATAAAACCGCAGCAGCAGCTTCACTAAGGTACTCTTCCCCGAGCCAGTGGCTCCCACCACACCAATGGTTTCGCCCGGGAGCACCTTCAGGGAGAGATTCTTTAAGGCGGGCTGTCGTCCAGGATAGGCAAAGGTAATGTTTTCAAAACTGACGGATCCCTGCACCGTCTCCACCGGTAACGATCGGGCCCCTGTCCGAATCGTAATGGGGGTGGCTAAGAGGTTGAGAACGCGCTGGGTGGAAGCCATAGCCCGCTGGTACTGGTCTAAGGTTTCCCCTAAACGGGTTAAGGGCCAGAGGAGCCGCTGGGTGATGAAGACTAAGACACTGTAGGTGCCCACTGCCATCTGACCTTCCACGGTGGCCAGACCGCCAAAGAAAAGGGTTGCGGTAAACCCCACGAGAATGAACACCCGAATTAAGGGAATAAACGCTGCACTCAAGGCGATCGCTTTAGCATTACTGCGACGATAGGCTTCGCTATCCACCTCCACCCGCTCCCGCTCATAGGCTTCAGCGGTAAAGCTTTTAATGGTGGCCATTCCCGTCAGGTTATTGGCCAAGCGCATATTGATATAGCCCGCCTTGTCCCGCACATCACTGTACCGGGGAGCCAAGTGACCTTGAAACCAAAACGAGCCCCAGACAATAAAGGGCATGGGCAACATTGCCATCCAGGCAACCCCCGGTGCGAGGAGAAAAAAGGCTCCGCCCACAATAATGACGGTGGTGGTCACCTGGAGGATTTCGTTAGCTCCCCGATCGAGGAAACGCTCTAACTGGTTAATGTCATCATTGAGCACCGCCAGCAGTTGTCCTGTACTGCGTTCTTCAAAAAAGCCCATTTCTAACTCTTGCAAATGGCTATAGGCATCCAACCGCAGTTCATGTTGAGTGAGTTGAGCCAAGCTACGCCAGAGGCGATCGTAGGCGTACTGAAACACCGATTCCCCCGTCCAGATCAGTAAGGTCAAGACGGAAAGAATCCCCAGTTGGGAAGCGATCGTGGTAAACCCCCAGGAGGCAATCCAAGAATCCTCTTGTTGCACCACCACATCTACCGCCATGCCAATTAGAACGGGAGGAGCCAGGTCAAAAATTTTGTTGAGAATTGAGCAGGTAATGGCTTGATAGACCTGTGTTCGGTGGGACGTGGTGTAGTCAAAAAGACGCAACAGGGGTAAGTTTGCCATGAAGCAGAAAGGGATAAGAGATGGTGCTTAATCTACTATAAATAGGGATGTCGAGATATTTTGGAGCCTTGAAACTAGAAATGTACTTCCACCCGTTAATATGGGGCGCGTCACTGTGGGCAGTGACCTTCCCGGCTCAACCTTGAGCCTCGCCCTTCTCTTGCGGGGGGCGGGCACCTCAGCAACGTTGCAAAATTAGGGAGGGGTCTCCGCAAGCCCCCCAGTCTGAACCTGTCCTATCTCTTGCGCTCATGTCTACTGATTCCGTTCGTCGAATTTTTATGCATACCGGTGAAGTATCCGGGGATCTCCAGGGAAGTTTATTGGCCCAAGGTCTGTATCGGACTGCTCAAGCCCAAGGCCTTTCCCTGGAGATCTGCGGCATGGGAGGCGATCGGATGGCAGCGGCGGGGGTTCACCTCCTGGGCAAGACGGTGGAAATTGGTTCCATCGGGATTTGGGAGTCGCTCCCCTATGTTTTACCCTCTTTGAAATTGCAGCGTCAGGCTCAGCAGTATCTGCGGCATAACCCTCCGGATGCGGTG
>JBEAPM010000547.1:0-7149 GCA_041164445.1 Cyanobacteriota bacterium | reverse complement strand
TAATTGGTGCGGTTCCCCACTGGAAGCAGAACAATATTAGTTTTAAGATTGCGGCTTTATTTGCTCCTGCCGCCATGATTGGGGCGGTAATGGGGGCCCAGATTGCCCTACTGCCCATCATTTCCTCTAGCATTCAACTCTTTTGCTTTGGAATCATGATGGTGGTGGCGGCGGTGATGATGATTCGCAAAAGCTCAAAACGATCGGCTGTCCCCCCTGCTGAGGCCCTGCCCTCAGACTCTGCAGAACTGGACTTGCCCCCTGCCGGGCCCCCTTGGCTGATTCCCCTCCAGGGGTTAGGGGTTGGTATTTTAACGGGCTTTGTGGGCATTGGAGGGGGATTTATGATTATTCCTGCCCTCGTCTTAGTGGCCAAAATTCCCATGAAAAAAGCGGTGGGCACTTCCCTCGTAATTATTGCGGCCAACTCCGCCACGGGATTTTGGAAGTACTACAGTAGTGGTCTGGTGTCCATTGATGTGCCCCTGATGGTGCATTTTACCTTCCTGGCAGGGATCGGTATTTTGCTAGGTTCCTATGCTAGTCGCTATTTGAATGCGAAACAGTTAGAAAAAGGGTTTGGTTATTTTGTCTTAGCGATCGCCGCGCTGGTTTTAGTGAAAGGGGGATAGCCGATCGCTCCTGAGTGTCCTGACACGGGGCCACAGGGTTAACTGACTGGCAACGCGCAGAAACCAGTCTGGGGCTGATAAGCTTGCAAAAAGGCTTCAAAGTCTTGCAGCGGTAGCGGTTTACTAATGTAATACCCTTGAATATATTGACAGCCATACTGGCATAACAGTTGGAGTTGCTCCACGGTTTCGACCCCTTCCGCCACTACGTCAATAGACAAGGATAAGCCTAAAGCCACGATCGATCGGGTCAGATTGGCATCGTGGGAATCGGAGAGCAGATCGCGAATAAAGGATTGATCAACTTTTAGCTCGGATACCGGTAAACGACTTAAATAGCTGAGGGAAGAATACCCTGTTCCAAAATCATCGATCGCAACGCCAATGCCTAACTCACGAATTGACTTTAAGCGCTGTGCGATGGCTTCAAAATCATCTACTAGGACTGATTCTGTAATTTCTAAAATAAGATGAGGACGATCGTTTTCCCCCTCTTTTAAGATGTTTTCAAGAACCTGAAGAATATCAGCCTGTTTGAGTTGTTTTGCCGAAAAATTTACGGCTAAATGAAAGGGAGTATTGAGCTTATTTTCCTGCACTAAACGATGCATTAAGCCCTGCATATCTCGATAGGATTGTTGCAGGACAAAATCCCCCAGAGAAATAATCAGACCAATATCCTCCGCAATAGGAATAAATTCTGCCGGACTCACCCACCCTAAAGTCGGATGATTCCACCGCATCAGAGCCTCACACCCACAAATTTTTTCCTCTTTGAGATCCACTTGAGGCTGGTAATAAATTTCAATTTGATGCTGGTACAGTGCCTGACGAAGCTCATTTTCGAGGAGTAATCGCCGCTGCACTTCTACATTCATGGCGGAGTTGAAAAATAAATAGGAACCCCGTTGTTGTTCTTTCACCCGATATAAACAGGTATCAGCATTCCGTAGCAAATCCGGAGCCTTGTGACCATCTTGGGGAAAAACAGAAATCCCCATACTGGGATATAAATTTAAACTTTGACCCAATAGTGTAAAGGGTTGTTCAAACAGCTTCAGAATGGAATTGGCTAAGTCTTCTAGTTCTGCGATGGAGGTGACCCCTCTAGACACCACGATAAATTCATCTCCCCCTTGGCGAGAAACATTATTGAGGGTAGGTTCTAAGCTATTGACCAACCGTTGACCCACCTCCTTCAGTAAACGATCGCCTAACTCATGGCCATAGGAATCATTAATCCGCTTAAAGTGGTCTAAATCCAGGAAAAAGACCCCTACCATCTGGTGTTGTACTTGTGCTTGGAGCAGCATCTGTTCTAAACGATCGCAGAGGAGCCAACGGTTGGGCAAACCGGTTAAAAAATCATGGGTTGCATAGTAGACAATTTTGGATTGATTTTGAGCTTGAAGCGTTTCCAAAGCCCTAAAGGCAAACCAGGACAGCAAGATGAAAGTTATAAAGCCAACCATAATGACGCTAGAGCTGGCCCACCATTCTTGATAGATTGCCCTGAGGGGTTTAGACACCACAATGTAAACCTGGAACCGGGGCAGATAATTGACTGCCAAAACTTGCTTTTGACCTTGCCATGGCACATTCCAGAGCGTCACCATTTGCTTGTAGGCATCTTGCCTGGGACGATCGTCTAGATTGAGGGCTGCTAGCTGCTCAAATTCCTGGGAATCCCAAGGAGCCCCGTAGGCTTGCTGTAGGGTTCGGGGGGCTGTATCAGGGAGAGGACTTTGAAACTGGAGGTAACCATCGGGGCGCATCACCTGCAGGCTGACATCCTGGGGCAACTGCTGGATATTCCAAGGCGAGTCGCCACCGCTAATGGTTAAGCCCGCCGTCATGACGTAGTTGAGGTTGCTGGGATGGGTCAGGCTCACGCGAATGGGAATCACCCATTTTTGCAATTGAGCCATAAAATACGATCGCCCTAGGTGTAGCCCTGGAGACTGTAAGACCTGCCGAAAACTTTGAGCCGTTTCCTTGCCCGTCAGCAAATTAGGCAGAACAGTGCCAGCGGGTAAATGGGAAACCAATAACAGTTGACCATCACTCCGGGCCAGTCCAAACCCTGCCATGCCTTGATGGAGTTGATTGGTTTGTTCAATCAGCGCCCTGCCCCGTTCTGGATGCTCCACAACCCCCTGCTCCACTAAACGTTGTCCGAGAATAATCAACAGACTTTCAAAAGACTGAAACGTGGCCTCCGTAGACTGATAGAGGATCTGTCCTTGGTAGACGAGGGCATCGTTAACTTCTTGCTGAGTCGCTCGCCAACTCCAGTAAAAAAAACAAGCCCCCATCCCTAGCGTTAAGCCCATATAAGTCGTAAACAGCAGCCGAATTGGCTTGCTGAGGTATGCATCTAGCTTTGAGGACAAGAACATAACGGAGAACCAAGCAGTACAGACAAGGTAGCGCTGAACATCAGTCTATAGCGGTCTAGGGGGATCTGTCTGCCACTCTGTTCATCAGTATCTGCGGAGGAGAACGCCGTGGCGATGAACGCCGTGGGGATATAGTGGTAATAGTAAGCATACGGGAGCACATCGTCCTCATTGCCCTATTCTGTTGTTACGCCTGATTGACCTGATGCTACAGAGAACGATCGCTGAAATTAACGAAAAAATTGAAGACCAACGCATTCGGGTCTGTACGATCGAAACTCTGAAGGCCTGGGTGGCAGAACAGGGGGTGGCGGCGGTGGCGGCGGCCGTAGATGTGGTCACCTCGGGAACCTTTGACCCCATGGAATCCTGTGGTGCAATGATCAACCTGGGTCAAACCGATCCCCCGTTGCGGGTGCGGCAGTGTTGGCTGGATGGGGTGATGGCCTATGCTGGCCTGGGGGCAGTGGATTTGTATGTAGGCGCAGCCCAACCCTCAGAAGATCCCGAGAGTGAACGGGGTGGGGGCCATGTTATCGCTGATCTCATTGCGGGCAAGGCCATTCACCTCCGAGCGATCGGCCAGGTGACGGATTGTTACCCGCGCACGGCCTTTGAGAACACCATTACCCGCGACACCATCAACCAGTTTTATCTCTTTAATCCCCGGAATCTTTACCAGAACTTTATTGTGGGGGTAAACGGGGGCGATCGTCCTTTACAGACCTATTTAGGCCCCCTGCAGCCCCTGTTAGGCAACGCTATCTACGCCAGTTCTGGAGCCCTTTCTCCCTTGCTGAATGATCCGGAATTAGACCTGATTGGCATTGGCACCAAAGTCTTTCTCGGGGGTGGCATTGGCTATGTGGTGGGGGAAGGCACCCAGCATTTTCCCCTCCAAAAACGCTTACCCAACGATACCCCCATTGGCCCCGCCGCCACTTTAACGATCGCTGGGGATGCCAAAACAATGAATCCGGAGTGGGTGCGGGGGTGCTACCTCCGGGGCTATGGGCCCTCTTTGATGTTAGGGGTGGGGGTGGCCTTTCCCGTACTGAATGAAACGGTGATTCAGCGCTGTGCCGTCAAAGATGAAGAGTTAGTCGCTCCCGTCGTCGATTTTGCCATTCCCCGTCGGGTTCGTCCCACCTTTGGCTTAGTTAACTATGCCCAACTCAAATCCGGCAAAATTACCATTGATGGACGATCGGTACGCACTGCTCCCCTCACCAGCATTTACTTTGGTAATCGCATTGCTGCAGAGTTAAAAACCTGGATTGAAACTGGGCGCTTTACCCTCACTGAAGCCGTGGCCCCCCTCCCCATGAATCGGGCCTTTTTGCCCCAAGATACTTGGGGGATTCCCATTGAACTGGATTAAGTCCGGTTTTCCACTGCAAGCGAAAAAATTTAAGGGACGAGGGCGATGGTAGCGATCGCCACAACGCCAGACTCTTAACCGCCATTCCTCGGGGCTTTCAGCACCCGTTCCAGATTTTCACCTTTTTGCAACGAAACGATCGCTGTGATGTCTCGACTATTTTTCTGCCCCAGGGGAATCTCCGCAACGGGAAGACGGGTGATCCGATTTTGGGAACTGAGCAGGATGAGTTCATCGTCCGCCTGAACCGACTGGAGGCTGATCAGACGATCGCCTTTGCGGGAGAAATGAAAGGCCGTGTTACCCAGATCCCCCCGACACCCGAGGGGCAGATCGGCACTGAGTAAGCGTTTGCCGTAACCTTTTTCGGACATGAAGATCAGGTGATCTGCGGGTGATACTACCGCACCCCCCACCAGTTGCTCTTTAGTGCGGAGCCGCAGCACCGTTTGACCTTGGGTGTTGCGCCCTTGCAGGGGCAGTTGCTCATCGTTGAGATCAAAGCGGAGGACACGACCACTGGAGGTTCCCACCACCACAAAGTTTTGGCGATCGACAATCTCTAACCAGAGGAGTTCATCCGCTTCCTTGAGCTTCATGAGGATTAAGCCTCGCTGGGTCAGGTTTTGAAAGTCCCCCAAGGGGAGGCGCTTAATTTTGGCCCCTTGGGTCAGGGCAATCAGTTCTTTATTCTCGCAGGCTTCCGGTAGGGGCGTTGTCCAGAGGATTTGGCTGGGGTTGCCTTGGAGTTCCTCCGGCAGCAAGGTCACTAAGGGAACCCCTTTGCCTTGACGGCGTTGCAGGGGAATATCCCCCACCGCCAGGGTGTAGGCCTTTGCCCCTCGGCTAATCACCAATAATTCCTGGTTGCTCTGGAGGGTCTGCTGGTCGAGCACAAAGTCATCGAGATCGGACAAGGTTTGCCATTGTCCAGGCTTGTCCTTCGGACCGTCGTCCTTCTGTCGCTGCCGAGACCGGGGCGCAAAACGCCGCAGATAGCCCCGTTGGCTGTATTCCACGATCGTTTCTTCAGGAGTATCGTCCTCACTACTGGTGAACTCCAGCACAGGAGTCGGTTCGGTGCCCGCCTCATAGATGCGAGTTCGGCGCGGGTTCGCATACTTGCGCTTGAGGGCCCGCAGATCCTTTTTCAGGCTTTTCAGGAGTTCATGACGATCGTTGAGTAACCGTTCTAGGGTTTGAATGCTATCCCGTAGCTCCTGAGCCTCCTGCTCTAAGCTGGTGCGTTCCGTGGTAATCAAACGACGCAGGGGCATAGCCAAAATCGCATCGGTTTGACGATCGCTTAGATCGAGGCGAACCTGTAAGCGAGCTTTGGCCGTACTACCATCGGGAGCATGGCGCAGAATCTCAATCACCAGGTCTAACTGCTCTAGGGCCGTTAACAAGCCTTCCACAATCTCCAGGCGATTTTGAGCCTTGTCTAACTCGTAACGATAGCGACGGGTCAGGGTTTCTTCCCGGAAGTCCAAAAATTCCTGCAGCAGTCCCTTCAGGCTCAACTGACGAGGCTCCCCATTGACGATGCCCAGGAGGGTTGCGCCAAAATTCACCTGAAGAGGCGTTTTCTGATACAAATCCGCCAGGAGTTGGGCTGGATTCGCTTCCCGCTTCAGTTCAATAACAACCCGCATTCCCTCCCGATCGCTTTCATCCCGAATATCGGCAATTCCCTGCACCTTATTGGCATTGGCTAAATCTGCCATCTTTTCAATCCAGCCCGCCTTATTCACCTGAAACGGCAGTTCCGTAATAATCAAAGCCGGACGACGATGCCGTCCCCGCCCCGGCTGGATTTCCTCCAGTTGCACCACCCCCCGCAGCGGAATGCTGCCCTTCCCGTCCCGATAGGCATCCGTAATGCCCTGGGTACCAATAATTTCGCCGCCGGTAGGAAAGTCTGGCCCCGGAATCAGCTTTAACAGTTGCTCTTCGCTCAGTTCCCGCTGGTGCTCATTGGCATCAATCAAGCCAATTAAGCCATCCACAATTTCCCCGAGGTTATGGGGCGGAATATTAGTGGCCATACCCACCGCAATCCCGGAGCACCCATTGAGGAGCAAAATGGGTAACTGGGCCGGTAAAACAATCGGTTCCTGCTGAGAATTGTCAAAATTATCCGTAAAATCTACCGTAGCTTCGCCAATTTCCCCCAATAAGCCTTCGTGACTAAGGGCATCCAGACGCACTTCCGTGTAGCGCATCGCGGCGGGGGGGTCATTGTCCACCGAGCCAAAATTGCCGTGACCATCCAGCAAGGGATAGCGGCAGGAAAAATCCTGAACCAAGCGCACCAACGCCTCGTAGACCGACTGATCGCCGTGGGGATGGTATTTACCCAGCACATCCCCCACCACCCGGGCGCATTTCCGGTAGGGACGATCGGGCGTTAACCCCAACTCATGCATAGCGTAGAGAATGCGACGCTGCACCGGCTTTAAGCCATCCCGCACATCCGGCAACGCCCGCCCCACGATCACACTCATGGCATACTCTAGGTACGATCGCTGCATTTCCTGGTGCAAGGCGGTGGGTACAATGCGACTGGTATCGTTTCCCAAAAGATTTAACTGCTCTGCCATGACGCTGTGATTCCTCGGATCTGCCGTGTGTAACCCTTATAAACCAAAATTAGACAAAATTCGATGCTCACCCCGGCTAAGTTTTCCCGTCAATCGGGCTGTGGCTTCAGGAAAGGTGAGGCTGCATCGGGAAG
>JBEAPM010000546.1:0-3421 GCA_041164445.1 Cyanobacteriota bacterium | reverse complement strand
TTGCGATCGTTTCGTTCATAACAGTTTGCTGCAGGGAATTCGAGCCAGTCAAGCTAAATTTATTCGCTATCGCCATAATGATTTAGACCATCTCAAACACTGCTTAAAGCAAGCTGGGTCTCACTATAACCGTCTGGGCATTGTCACCGAAACAGTCTTTAGTATGGATGGCGATCGTGCTGACCTGGAAGCCCTGGTGGAGCTAGCTAAGGAGTATCAGGCGTGGCTCTACGTGGATGATGCCCATGGGGTGGGGGTATTGGGGGAACAGGGACGAGGTTTAGCTGCTGCTCATCCCGAAGTAGATGTCATTATTGCCACCTTGGGGAAAGCCTTTGGCAGTTTTGGGGCGATCGTGGGCTGTAGCCAGCAGCTAAAAACCTATTGGACTAATACTTGTCCAGGGGTGATTTACACCACCGCACTCCCCCCCGCAACGATCGGCGCAATTCAGGCTGCACTAGAACTGATGCCGAGCCTGGATCCAGAACGCACTTATTTGCAGCAGCAGTCCCAGCACCTCCACCAAATCTTGCAAGAACTGGGCTACGCCACCAGTGCCGAGCCGAGTCACATTTTACCGATTCTGCTCCAGAGTCCAGACCAAGCCCTGGTCTTAGCCCAGACCTTAGAAAACCGGGGAATCCTGGCCACGGCGATTCGATCCCCCACCGTTCCCCCCGGGAGCGATCGTGTTCGTTTAACCCTCAGTAGTATCCATCCCCCGAAGCACTACCAAGCCTTAATCCAGGCGCTTCGGGATCCGGTGTCTTTTCCTCGTCGAGCGGACAAAACCTGCTAAGATCCCCTTGACATCACCGGAAGAGTGCGGCGATCTACCCATTCTTCTCGATTCGTTGATAGCTTATTTCCCAAGATTATGAAGCGCCTGACCTTTGCCGTTATTTCCATCCTCTCTGCTCTACTGTTGGCAACGATCGTTCATTTGCAACCTGCCTATGCCGGTATGAATGATGATCATTTTGATGGCAATATTTTTGCGTTATATGCGGGCAATGGTTCTCTGGTGCCGCCTCGCTCCCGACTCAAAGATTCCCTACGCAACCATCGTGCTGCCATCATTCTCTTCTATTTAGATGATAGTCGGGATAGTAAAGCCTTTGCCTCCACCTATTCTCAATTGCAGGCTTGGTATGGCCGTGCCGCTGATTTAATCCCCCTCTCCGTGGATTCTTTGCTGCCCGATACCGCCAATACGCCAGCAGATGAAGGGTATTACTATACGGGTCAGATTCCTCAAGTGGTCATTATTAATCAGGCGGGGGAAGTGATTTTGAATGAAGTGGGTCAAATTCCCTATGAAAAGATGGATGATGTGCTGAGAGTTGCCTTTGATTTAGTGCCCCGATCGGAATCGGAGCAGTTACTCAGACGTAAATCCTTTAATGAGTTTAGTTCTGAGTTAACTTTGGAATAGAAAGTCTGTGAGAGCCGCTGTAAGTCACTGGGCACTTCGATTTATTGGTAGACAGTTCAACTGTCTGCCAGAATTCCTATGCTTGCGGGGGTAAGGGGTTGGGACTTAATAGATAACGCGCCCTAGGGCAAACTTATGAACTGGCTAGAAATTGCAGAAAACTGGGTCTTGTTGCCTCCCCGATCGCGGGGGGTCATTCACTTTTTAGGGGGGGCTTTTATCGGCGCAACGCCCCATTTAACCTATCGACGCTTGTTAGAATCTTTAGCGCAGCAAGGCTTTACGATCGTGGCCACACCTTTTCTCAATACCTTTGATCATCAAGAGATTGCAGAAACGATCTTACGCTCCTTTGAAATTGCCCTGACACGGCTGGAACAACGGGGAAAATTACGCCCCTATTTGCCGATTTATGGCGTGGGGCATAGTATGGGTTGCAAGCTACAGTTACTGATCGGCAGTTTATTTAATGTCAAACGATCGGGAAATATTCTACTGGCGTTTAATAACTATCCCGCCAAGCAATCCATTCCCTTTTTAGATCAAGTCATCGATCGTTTTGCCCCCAAATTAGCGATCGACTTCAATGTGGAATTTACCCCTAGTCCGGCAGAAACCCTGGGCTTAATTGAAAAACATTATCCAACCCAGCGCAATCTGCTCATTAAATTCCGTAAAGATGATATCGATCAAACCTCGGATCTTTATCCGATTTTGCAGCAACGCTTTGATCACCTAACCACCTTGTTACGATTACCGGGCAATCACCTGACCCCTTTAGGCCAGGATGTGCAGTGGCAGGTCAACCGATCGTTTTCCCCATTGGATGCAGTGGGCCAGTGGATGCGCCAAGAACTCTCCAAAGATTTACAGCAATTAGAGCAGGAAATGATTCGCTGGTTCATCTAAAAAAATCGGGATGACAGGATTTGAACCTGCGGCATCTTGCTCCCAAAGCAGAACATCATAATTTTGAAACCCTTACCCAGAGCATTTTAGAGTGATTAGGCTCGGCATCTGCTCATTCTACAGTGAGAGATCAGGGTTAAGCTTTCTTGGATTTGAGTGGCTTACAATAATCTTGAATCAACTTAAATGCTGAATTCCGATGATTGCAACAGCCCCGGTGCTTTTGGAAACTGAACATCAATCTCTCACGTTGCCCAATGTCAGTTGGCCGACCTATCAGGCATTGCTGCGGGATATGGGGGATCATCGTGCGGCGCGTCTTTGCTTTAGCCAGGGGAACCTCCAGATCAAAATGCCTTCTCAGTTTCACGAGATTATTAATCGCCTGTTAGCCCGCATCGTAACAACCTTAACGGAGGAACTGGGGTTAGAAATTCTGGATTTGGGATCTACGACCCTTCAGCAGGAAGCTCTACAGCAAGGGGTTGAACCGGATACGTGTTTTTATATCCAAAATGCCGGGCAACTTCAGGGCGTTAATCCAGTCATTCCCGCCGGTTTGCCCCCGGATTTAGTGATTGAAGTAGATATTACCAGCCCTTCTACTCAGCGCATGAAGATCTATCAGCAGTTAGGGGTACCGGAAGTATGGCGCTATACCCAAAAGCAAGGTGTTGTGATTTACCAACTCCAGGAAGGCAATTACCAGAAAACCGGCTACAGTCTAGCTTTTCCCTTCCTCAGTGCGGACAAACTCAATGAGTTGATCCAGAGTCGTCAAACCCAGAGCGAAAATACGGTGATGCGATCGTTGCGGCGATGGTTACAAGGGTTGCGGGTTGACCCTGAATCGATCTAATGCTGTTAGGGGATAGCGGCAGTCTGTTTTCTGTGTTTAGCAGTTAGCGATCGGGGCTGGTTTCGAGTAAAATAATTCTGCTATAAGCTACCCTTTACCCTGCAACGTTTATGGCAAGCAGAGACTTTTTTATTAGCTATAACCGTTTTGACCAGCAATGGGCGGAATGGGTCGCCTGGGTTTTGGAAGAAGCGGGCTACTCTGTTGTGATCCAG
>JBEAPM010000545.1:0-4323 GCA_041164445.1 Cyanobacteriota bacterium | reverse complement strand
TGGCCTTTGCCGAACGGACAACCAGGCGAATTTTAGGGTTGAGGGAACGGGCTGCTAACCCCGCTTCAATGTTAATCCGATCGTCTGCGGTGACCAGTAAAGCGGCTCTACAGTAACGAATCTGAGCTGCTTCTAAGATTTCTGTATGGCGACAATCCCCTAAGTAAAAGCCATCTAAATGTCCCAAAAGGTTAGGAATTTCCCACTCCGTTGGCTCCACTCGCTCAATGACATGAACCACTACCCCAAAGTCTTTGAGAATGGCTGCACAATGTTGCCCTACACTGCCCAAGCCACAGACCAGAAATTGATCCGTAGCTTGATCCATGACTTCTTCAGGGAAAAAGAAGCGATCGTCTAGGAAACTAAAGGAAAATCCCATGAGGATATTGCGGTGATCGCAGGATTACAATTGAGATCTGCAATCCTAAAATGAGATTAGGGCCGTTTACCCGAAGGACGCGATCAAAAAGGATTGCTGTATGGATTATAGTTGAGTTCTTGAAAATCTCAAGAAGATTTTAGTGAGTGGGGCAAAGCTCACCGGTTCGAGAGCCGTATCGCTCAACGTCTCATCAAACGAGGATAGACTTCAGCCCTAAATCCCGGTGCCCAACCCTAATCAAAATCATAGTTGACTCGAAAGTGTAACCCTTGGCTTTGTAAAGCATCCTGCCCCCGATCGTCCTGAGAGGGTTGGGTTAAGGGGTAGCCATAGTCCATGCGGAAATTTAGGTTGCTCAACGGATCCCACAGCAAACCCACTCCTAAACTAGCGAGAAAGTTGTTCTGAGAAGGCTCATTCGTATTTTTAGCATGATCCCACACATACCCGAGATCGAAAAAGGGCGAAATTTGAATGAGGGATCGTCCTGTAATGGAACGATAGGCTTGAATCCGATTTTCGGTGGAAAAATAAAGGCCGTTATCTCCCGATCGCAGATTTTGACGATAGCCCCTAACGGAGTTTGCTCCACCGATTAAAAATTGCTCTGCATTTAATAAACCATCATTTGCCAATTGCAGATCGAGACGACTGATAAAGACGTTGAGATTATTGAGTTGTTGGATATGTTGAGCTTGAAAAAACCAACTGAGAAATTGACTGTCTGGATCACGACTATTCACCGTGGCATCCATTAAGCCGGTGCCCCAGTTCACTTGAGATTGCAGGGCCCAAATACTCTGGGCACCTCGATAGAGATAATCTTGGCCAAAGTGAAAAATGCTCATGCGACTGGAACCATCTTCTTCGGGGCCCCGATTGAAGGAAATCCCTTGCTCTTGGATAAAGGTTTGGGTGCGCCGGAAACTATAGCCAAGGGATAAGGCAAATTCCTGATTGGGCTTAAATAGTAAGGGTTGGCGCAAACTCACTAAGTAATTTTCGCTGCGACCGGTAATGTCAAAGGCATCAAAAGGGGGTTGAATAATTTCAGTTCGATTGAGTTCGCTTTGCAGGCGTAGGGTGCCGCCATGGGCATTGAGGGGAGCTCGATATGTGAGACGATAAAGCTGTGATCCCCCTTCGATCGCGGGAGTCCAATGGACACTAAAAATATCACCAATGCCGGAGGGATTACGAAAGGTTAATCCCGCAGTCATGCGCTCGGCACCGATACTTTCTGAGCCATAGTTATCGAGGGCCAGTTGACCTGCAACCCGGCTTTTTTCGGTCACTTCAACATTGAGGCGGGTCTGGGCGGGACGGGGTTTGAGACTATCGTTATAGCCAACGGAAGCGGTAATTTCTTCAATCAGTGGATTCGCCTGCAGTAAGCGTAAGCGATCGTCAATATCCTGATAGCGAAAAATAGAATTTGGGCCAATACCTAAGGCAATCCGATCGCGGATATAGGCAGGATCTAAATGGTTTAAGCCCGTGATTTGAATATCTTGGGGCGTAATTTTGCCCTCCACCACCCGAATCGTCAAGGTGCCATCGGGGCGCAGTTCCTGTTCCGGCACAAAAGCCCGGGACGTATAGTAGCCATCCTCCACATACTTGCGGGTAACGATGTCGGCAAAGTCACAGAGATCGGCAACGGTTAAGCCGTCCGCCTCAGCCTGTTTTTCAATTAAAGGCGTTGCCAATTCCAGAAGTTCCGCATCACTGTAAATGCCGTTAGTGCCATCGGCGTATTCAAAGCGTAGCCGCTCAATGGCAATGGGAATGACTTCCTCCACACAGGCCCGGCGCGATCGTTCACTATCAAAAATATCAAAGCCCTCTTCCGCTGGACTTAACACTTCCTGATCGGGTGACGCGGGGGCTTGTGGAGGCTTGAGGGGTTCCACAAACCGATCGTCATTGGGCAGCAAATTCGCTGGAAGGGTTCCGGGAAGAGAGAAGGGGTCAGTTCCCGCCCCTGGAGGCGTTCCCTCCTGAGCAAAAGTCACCGAGGGAACGATCGCTATCCAGAGCAGGAGTATCGGTAGGTAGTCAAGACGTGACATGGGGAGGAGGGGCAGAAATCGCAGAAGCTGCCCGCACTGTATCGGATGTTGAGAGATCTGAAAAGAGATTGAGCAATTCTCGTTCAAAAGCGACCTGAGCGCGATTGGTGCGCCCCCCGATGTATAAGCGATCGGCGGTCTGGAGCATCCAAATTTGGGAATGGGACGCATAACTCATCAGCACACTGATCATCAGCAAGCCAAACCCTAAGTAGACAATGGGAATCCCCGGATCGGCTTTGATTTGTAAGCCCGTTCCCCCCACTAAATCCTGCAGGGTTAAGGTCACTCCGTTCACCGCTTGGCTCATGCCCACCCGCAAGGTACCAATGGGGTTACCGTCATTGCCATAGAGCATGACAGCCCCCTGTAAGTCCTTGGCAACGAGGGAGACCCCATCACTTAAATCTGGAGCAGTGGGAATCCAGGTTCCCCAAATACGTCCTCCCTCCGGTAACTCAATTTGAGCCATCGGTAATTGCAAAACCGGGCTATTGTTTAAGGTGATTCTGACCGCAGCGATCGACCAATCGGCTTGATAAAAGGTTACCCCTTGGTAGCGCAGGGGCTCATTAACGTGAATGATTTTTTGCTTGACTTCTTCCCCCTGTTCATTGACCACAGATAAATCGGAATAAAACTGATCCACATGGCCATCGGGGGTATAGTCAATCCAAAAGCGATTGACCCGTACTGCCCAATCTTGAGGGATCTGAGCGGCAGACCAGGGGCCAGCATCAAAGATATTTTGTACTTGAAAGGTTTCGCCACTGGGAATCATTTCCTGGGCAAAAAAGCCTGTTGCAGCTCCTACCATTGTCCCGGCAATGAGGATTAACAAACTCACATGAACCACGATGGGGCCAATGCGACCGATGAGACCTTTACGAGCGTAGAGTGCTTGAGGCTCGATCGTCTCCGTTTGTGCTTCTTCTGAAAAACAGCGATACCCCCGTTGTTGTAAATAGGTTGGTAATGCCTGCCATTGCTCTGGGGACAGGGGAGGAATGGAAGTACTGAGGGCCAGTTTTTCAAATTGGCGCGGTTGACGGTAAAAGCTCCAGGATTGTGCCGCTTTAAGGCTGGGGATTTGGCGCTGAAACGTACAGGCTGTGAGGCTACTGCCAAATAAAATTAAAAGGCTAAAAAACCACCAGGTTCGATAGACATGATCTAAACCGATCGTTAATAAGACTTTCCAGGTTAAAAACCCAAATAAAGCAGGAGACTCTGGATAATTTTCCTGATAAAAGCTCAGCCCTTGCCCCTGTTCAATCACGGTTCCTAGGGTACTAAAAAGGGCAATCAACAAAAATAAAACGATCGCTAATTTTAAGTCTGCTAGGAGCGGTAACAGGTCTTTTTGCCAATAGTTTTTGAGGGGTTTGAGGGAGTCCTTCAGAGATACCATTCCGTTCATAAACTTTTAATTAACTGGATACAAGGTAAATATCGCTCAATTTTACCGACTTTCCATTGAAAGCGAAAAAATTGAAGGGAAGAGTGCCGCACTCTTTTGCCTTAAGTTGGTAGCCATTTTATCATACCTGCCCCCAGGCTGTTCATCCGCTTGCCACAAGGACTTCCGGTCTTAAACCGTCCAATGAAAAAATGTCCCGCTAGACTGCCCTAACCCAATTGGGCTTTCCGGGCTTCCCACTGAAAGCGAACAAATTGAAGGAAAGTTTGCCGCACTCTTCCGTCTAAGTTGGTAGCCCCAATTGATGATGTTTCAGGTGAGCATACTCAAAAAATGTTTCGATCGCTTTAACACAGTCCAGATCATTATAAAGACGATGATTCCGAGATTTTATTTTCTCGACCAGAGACGATCGCCATTGAGGATTGCGGCCTAATTCACTCGCA
>JBEAPM010000544.1:0-4084 GCA_041164445.1 Cyanobacteriota bacterium | reverse complement strand
CAGAAAGCGCGTATCCCATTGAGGTTGCCCAGGTTTAGCCGTGTGCGGGTCAGCTTCCATCTGGAAATCGTGGATCAACACGCCGGTATTGGCATCGATGCGCTGAAAAAAGGCCAGTAGTTCCCCCGCAGCATCGCCGCTGAGGGCGGTGGGTAACGTCCAAGTCGGGTTGGATGCGCCAAAAACTTCCTGTGCCCCCGGTAGCTGGGCCAGGTCGGTAAAAATGTGCAGTAAATAGTCCCGATCGGTGTGGGAAGGGTGCTGCTGAAAATATAACTCATGCTCATCCCGTGCCCGTTGTAAGCGCTCCCCGGCCCCCGCAATCCTGGGCGGCTCAATCAAACGGTTATCTTCCAGAAAACGCACAAACACACCACTCAGCACCCAAGCCGAAGCGATCTGGGTCAGGTAGTCTGCCTGCCATTGTTGCTCTGTCTGGGCCGTCCGTTTTGCCGCTTTCGCTTTTTGATATTCTGCCTGTAATTTTTGCTGTACCTCCGGCAGGTCGGGGGATTTGGCCCGCTGGCGCAAATCTTCCTCCAGTTTAGGCAACAAGCTTTGCAGGTCTTTGAGGAGTTGAGAACGATCGAGCATGGCGGCAGCGTCCTGGAAATGTAACTTGAAGTCTGAATCTGTTGTAGCAAATTTTGGTTGCGAACTTTGCGCTTGCTATAATCTTTTTAGCTCGGAGGTGTTCAATGGCGATAATAAATTGGGAAACGCTCAAGGAATACTACTTGCAAGCAAACCGCACGAGCCAGCTAGATAGTTTAGTTCTAAATCTTAGGCGGTTACAGGTTCTAGCCAAAAGTGAGCATCACGATCGCACTAACGAGTCTATTGCTGAGCATTTAGTGCGAGAAACTCAATTTTTTATTGAGTGGTTGGTTCCTGTGATTAATCTGGAGACGGATTTAAACTTTGCCACGGAGCTAGTGGATCTGCAGCGGTTGTTAAGCCAATGGAAGCTGAACTGGTCGGCTTTATGGAAGAATGAGAGCGATCGTCAGGAGATTGCGTTTCTGGCTCAACACTGGAGCGATCGATTAGTGAATGGATTAGTAATGATGAGTTGACTTTCAATCAGTTGCCCATCACTCATATCTTTCACGATTAAATCTAAAACCCTGGGTATTCAGAGCGATCGCTTGAAATGGAGCATCCGTTGCATTCACTTCTGGGTTACCCCCACCGCCGGAACTTGGTAAGGTCTCCTGCTGTAACGATTGAAGTAGGGCTTTCACTAAACACCAGCGATCGCTAAGGGGCAGGTGTAATAACTCATTTTGTAGTTCTTGTAGTGTCATTGAGCATCTCCAACAACAGGTTAGGATCAAACCATGTCTATTATTCTAACCTGGGTGCATGACCACCCTGAATAGGTTTGGATCTCGCTGAGCAAAATGTCTTCATCCCGTACAGATAAATCTGGCGAACCTTCATATAAACCCACAATGGGATCGTCTTCAACACGGAGATTCCTTTCGATGTTTGTTGTGCGCACAGCAGTCTTCATTTTAGTGAATTGCCAAAATTATCACTGAAGATGACTCAAGCGAAGACTCCAAGCGGGTTATTTGCGACCTCGATGTTGATTTTCTAACCAACTTTCAGGGATCTTGGCCCGCTGTCCAGGCCCGATGACTGGAACCGTTTTTCCCGCAACGATCGCTTGATTGGGATTGGGAACCAGTACCCAAAGTCCCTGAATACCCCCAGCCCGGCCCACCTGCTCCCGTAACCGCTCCAATAGGGTCATCTGGTCATAGCGGGCTAATAAACCAGGATAGGTTAATAAAATCGTTTGGGTTGCTTGCAGCAGTTTTGCTTCAATCAGGGGCAGGGTACGCCCCACCAATAACATTAATTTATCCCAGTCCCCTTGGTGCGGCGTTGCGTCGGTTTGAATCACTAAATCCCAGTTCACCCCGGCCTGGCTGGCCACCTCCTGAAGGGTTTCTAAAAAGAGTTCTTCAAAGTCCATCAACTGCACCGCAAAACGGTTAACTAACTCCTGGATAGCATTTTCGTAACGCTCCCTCCGGGTCATTAAAACCAAAAATGCACCCTCCTGAAACGATCGCTGCAAACGTTCTTCAAATTGTCGAGCATCGGCCTCTTCTGGGGTAATTTGCGAAGGATGGGAAGGTATTTCCGAGCCACTTCGAGTCGATCGCCGTTGCAAGGAAGAGGTATGAGACCAGGAGGATTCTTCGGCATTATCACTGACATAGCCCCCCTGACCATTGTTTGCGGTGCTATTCCACACCAGATTCAGTCCTGCCTCCCGCAATAACCGATCCAGATCCGGGCGCTTGGGTAAGGGGGTAATTTTGGCATAGCGACTATAAACGCGATCGTGGATTTGCTGTACGCTCAGCGATTGAACCCCCAGCAATGCCCCTTGGGACAGCTTGAGTGCCCGAATGCTCGACATTTCACGGGGATAGAGTTCCTGCCGACTGGAAATTTCGGCGCTCTGAGACGCAGCAGCAGCCAACTGTAAGAGGCGATTCTCCGGCAATTCTTCTGCCCCCGAAGGCACTTCTACCTCCCGCAAGCGCTGGATCACTCGCCCTGGAGGTAGCAGGGGATCTGCGTTTGCCAGTTCATCCGCAACAGCACCTAACTCGCTGGCATAACGGGCTAACTTTTGATTTAAGGCGATTAACACCCGATTCCCATATCGCTGCATCTGAAAGCGAGGTTTGATCAAGGATTTTTCCACCTCAATGCTGGCCCGAACCAAGCCGAGCGATCGGCGAGTCCGTTCCGGTTCATCCAGTACCGCTCCCCGGGCCAGTAGTATCGCTTTGGCCAACTCTAGATCCGACATGACACCGCCCTGCTTCTGGAGAATGTCTACCATATCTTTCCGCAGCAGGGTCAGGCCCCGTTCCTTTGACCAGCGGTTTCCCAGCTTGCCAAATAAGCTATCAATTTGCTTGGAACTCAGTTGCAGTTGATTAGCGATCGTTGTGGCAGTGGCCCAGGTATCCGAGTCTGCAGTAAATCCCAGCAACAGGTTTACAACCGTTTCAGCGGAACTGGTTCCCCTGGGCTGGGATCGCCTCAAGCGATCGCTCAATAGATTCACACTCAACTTGCTCTCATCCCCGGTGACCGGTTGTAACGCCTCAGATTTCTCAGAGAGATTGGCATCCTCCTCCTCGCTGTTTGCTTCCGTCTTGAGCCGTCGCCGCAGTACTTTAGCAACGGTGGAAATTTCCCGCCGCGTTTGGTTACCCACGCCTGGTAATCGGGACAGCTTACGATAGTGAACCTCCAGTAGATCTTCCACCGTTAAAACATTAATCCGATCCAGAGCATTAGTTGCCCTTAAACTTAACCCTAAGTTCAGTACCGAGGTTTTTAAGGTGGCCTCTCGGAGGTTGGCTTCCCATTCTTCCTCGGTCTCATGGTCAGAGGTAGTGCTGGGGTCTTCCAGAACCTCAAAGCATTCCCGCCATGCCCGGAGCATTTCCTCTGCATTATCAAAGCGATCCGATAGCTTACGGGCAAAAGCCTGGCTAAAAAAGTCCGAGAGACCATAACGCAGGTTGGCATCAAATCGTTCAGAATCGATCGTAATCTCGCAATTTAAGTAGGACGGATCGGTTTTGCCATCTCCCCATTCGGGCAAGGTTCCAGTGGCCATTTCGTAAAGGGTAATACCTGCGGCATAGCGTTCCGCATAGAGATCCCATCGGGGTAGTTTGCGTAGCGGCAGTAAGGGATCTAAATACCCTCGCGTTCCACTGTGAATATTGTCAAGGGGCGTTTTAGCCAAGGAAAAGTCAAAGAGTACCAAGTGTAAGCGATTGCCTCGTCCCACCTGCCCCACCGCAATATTGTCCGGCTTTATATCTCGATGATTGACCCCTTGCTCGTCCAGATAGGTCAAGGTTAAAAGCAGATCTTCACCAAACCGTTGCAACAGATCCAGGTGGAGTTTTCCTTCTCGGCGTAAGCGTTGCCCTAGGGTCTCAATGAGTTGCTTGCTCTTGTCCACAAAGACAGGCCGCATCAGAAACGCAGTGCGATTACCAATCTCAACCTGTTCGCAATATTCAACAATGCCAGG
>JBEAPM010000543.1:0-10376 GCA_041164445.1 Cyanobacteriota bacterium | reverse complement strand
GTTCGCGCTGGCGCAATCTCGGTCTGAAAGTTTGCCGGTGTCAGTTGCAGCGAATACCACTGCTCTCCGATCGCTGCCACCGGAAAGTCAATGCCATAGGTCAAGCGCGTTTCGGGGCTCGGCAGTCCCACCACAAAGGCCTCTCCCGCTTGAACCGTCAGTGGTGCTTGAATGATCAGGGGAGGCTGTTCTGCCCCTTGATCTACTATGCCTGCTGAGACGATCGCCCTGACCCATTCCTGGGCAGAGCCATCCAGCAAGGGGATCTCCAGCAAGGGGCGGGCCGGTTCGAGCTGAATCTGGGCATTGGTGATGCCTAGCCCTACGAGGGCTGCCAATAAATGCTCCACGGTCCGAATCCGCTGCCCATTATGGGCTAACTCCGTAGATAGTACCGTTTGCGCCACCACATCCACCCTGGCGGGAATAGCCAAGGGAGTGCCCAGGGTGGCATCACTACAGCAGAAGTAAATCCCTGTATTGATCTCCCCCGGACAGATGTGGACTTGGCAGGTTTCACCACTATGCAGCCCAACCCCTGAGAGGGTAACCGGCTGGGTAAGGGTACACTGACGATGATTAGGCATAAGCACTCACCCAAATAACGCGGCTTCTAGGGCAACGATCGCTTGGTCGAGGGAGTCATTGATAATCTGCACATCAAACTCATCCGCTGCGGCAATTTCAACTTTTGCCCGATCCAACCGCTTGTCGATCGCGGCGGCGGAATCTAGAGATCGTCCCCGCAAGCGTTGCTCTAAGACGGCTAAGGAGGGGGGTAAAACAAAGACTTGCAGGGCTTCGGGGAAGGTCTGGCGCACCTGCCGGGCCCCCTCCAGTTCAATTTCTAAAATAACGGTTTTGCCCTGGGCTAACTGCGCTAAGACCGGCTGGCGGGGTGTTCCATAATAATTACCGGCATACTCCGCCCACTCCAACAATTGCCCCGCCGCTACCCACTCTTCAAAGACCGATGGACTGACAAAGTAATAGTCTTGCCCCTCCACCTCCCCAGAGCGGGGTGAGCGGGTGGTGGCAGAGACGGAAAGATGTAATTCGGGATGCTGGGGTAACAACGATCGGAGGAGCGTTCCCTTGCCCACACCACTGGGCCCAGTAAAAACAACAACTTGCCCGGCTTGCACGGAGGGTTTGGAGGGCACAGTAATCACACTCATGGGGCTTGCTTCAGGATCGAGAAGGTTCTGATGAGGGGCGACCAACTTCAGGCAGAAAAGTGCACCGCGAAGCGGCACACTTTTTTATGAAATTTTTGCGCTTGCAGTGGAAAGCCTGGGGGTCAAGTTTTTTTAGGGGAAGCCAAAGCTTCGCCCCCTTTAAACATATACCGACTGGCCACCGTTTCCGGTTGAATGGCCGAGAGGACAACGTGTCCTGAATCCATAATTAAAACCGATCGCGTCCGTCGCCCGTAGGTGGCATCAATGAGATTACCCTGTTCTCGGGCATCCGCCACCATACGCTTAATGGGGGCAGAATCTGGACTGACGATCGCAATGATGCGATGCCCAGCCACAATATTGCCAAAGCCGATATTAATGAGGCTTAATTCCATGCCTAGGCAACGGGACTCGCGGGGGTACAGCTTACGCCCGTTCCCCCTAAACCACAGTAGCCATTAGGGTTTTTAGCCAGGTATTGCTGGTGATAGTCTTCCGCATAGTAGAAGGGGGGAGCCGCCAAGATTTCCGTGGTGATGCTGCCAAATCCGGCCGCCTTGAGGGGGGCTTGATAGGCATCACGGGAGGCTTCCGCCTCTTCCCGTTGACGATCGCTCGTGCAATAGATCCCGGAGCGATACTGGGTGCCCACATCATTACCTTGGCGCATGCCCTGGGTGGGATCATGGCTTTCCCAAAACACCTGCAGTAAGCGATCGAAGGAGACTTGTTCCGGGTTATAGACCACGAGCACCACTTCATTGTGCCCCGTCATGCCCGTACAAACTTCTTGATAGAGCGGGTTGGGGGTATAGCCACCGGCATAACCCACAGCGGTGGTATAGACCCCAGGCTCTTGCCAAAATTTACGTTCAGCGCCCCAGAAGCAGCCTAGACCAAAAATAACCTGCTCCATCCCAGGGGGAAAAGGCGGTTGTAATGGATGCCCATTCACAAAATGTTTTTCCGGAACTGCCATAGGGATCGATCGCCCTGGTAGTGAATCTTCAGGGCGAGGCAGCTCGGATTTTTTGCCCAGACCAAATAGAAACATAGGATACCAAAATACCAAAAGTAACAACGGAGCAGGGAACTGTTTTGACACTCCCTGCTCTAAACAGACGGGGATTCTTGGCTCAACGAAACCACTTCTTTCCACTGAAAGCGAAAAAATTTAACGGAAGAGTGCGGTGCTACGCGCCGCACTCTTCCACCTTAAGTTGATAGCCGTCTAGACCTCTAAATCTTTTACCTATTGGGAGGCAATAAGGTTTTTCAGGGGATACATCCCTGACTCCCAAAGACCAGTATACCTTGGGTAGACGGGTAGGTGGGTAGACGGGTAGGTGGGTAGGTAGGAGGTGGGTAGATTGGGAGGGTGGCTCGACGGTGCGGTAGCGACTAGAGCGACTAGTGACGAGCATCAATGGCGCTGCATGGGTAATTCCATTAACTTTTACAACACTTAGGGATGACGATTGCATCTTGCCTGAGTATAAGGAGGAGGGATTTGGCGGAGACCGTCAGTCCTTTAACCGATACGCCACTGCTTATCCATGAATGTTCTCTCTTCAGTTCATGCCGATCTCTCTTGGGAAACGCTCCTTGCAAACTGTAATGCAGAGTTAGAGGAATTTCCTCAAAATGCAGGACTCTGGCGACAGCGGGGGTTAGCTTTAGCGCACTTGGGTCAACAAGAGGCAGCCCTCTCCAGTTTCAATTGTTCCTTAGCGCTACAGCCCGATGTATATCAAACTTGGTGCGATCGAGCGGTATTGCTCATGGAATGGGGGCAATACGATGAAGCACTTCACAGTAGCGATCGGGCCTTGGCCCTCCAACCCAATGTTGCGGCGGCCTGGAATTACCGAGGCCAAGCGTTACGCCATCTGAATTTTTGGTCGGAAGCCCTCTCTTCCTATGAGCGGGCTCTCAACTGGGAACCTTGCAATGTTGAGGTGTTAATTAATCGCGGTGAAGTCCTGTTCTTGCAGGGTAAGGTGCAGGCGGCTTTAACCAGTTTGGATCAAGCCCTCACTCTGGATCCCGAAGCTATCCTGGCCTGGTATCACCGAGGCAATATTTTTGTAGAGTTGGAACAATGGCAGGCGGCGATCGATTCCTATCGTCAAGTTATTGTCCTCGATGCCCATCAACCCAAATCTTGGACAGGGTTAGGCCATAGTCTATACAACCTGGGACGCTATCCGGAAGCCCTCGATAGTTACGATCGTGCCCTTAGCTTAGATCCGGAGCACTGGGAAACCTGGCAAGCCCGGGGGCATTGTTTGGGACAGTTAACCGGATACGCTGAAGCGATTCAAAGTTACGATCGTTGTCTAGCCCTAAACCCTGCAGCCACTGATGCCGCCTTTTATCAGGGCGTAGCCTGGTGCGAATTAGGTCACTATCCCCAAGCGATTCAAAGTTACGATCGGGCCATTAATAGTTTTTCTCAGAATCCAATGTTTTGGTATAACCGAGCCAGTTGTCACGTCAAACTGGGGGATCTCGATCGGGCTTTGGCGGGACTGAAGGTTGCTCTCTCTCTCGATCCGCAAACCTATACCCTACTTGCAACTCAAGATGAGGACTTTGCGACGGTTTGGCAAGACTGGCGATTTCTCCAATTGGTTTATCCGCCTCGCACCGCATAGTCACTGATGGATCACTTTAGGTTAAACGGCCCTGGAATCATCAAGTCTGCAAGAAACGGACTTACTTTTTCTTTAAAGACTGCTCTAAGACTAGGTTGAAATGAACTTGGCTGGCATAGATCTCAAAAACATCTTCCATGCGAGTCATTTTCAGTAACATCTGAAAGCTTTCATTTAAACTACACAAGGCTAACCGCGATCCATCCTGCTCCACAACTTTTAAGATGCGGACTAACACCCCGAGTCCTGAACTGTCCACAAATTCTAGGTATTGGCAATCAATGAGAATCAGTGAAACCCCCGCATCTAACAGATCCATGACCTGGCGATAGAGAACCTTGCCCTGATCTGCATCCAAAACATTTTTAGGGTATAAGACTTGAAGAAAAGGGGAAGAAGTCATCTAGAAAGCCCCCGCTAAATAGCTTGAGTATGACCAATTTTTAGAAAAATATCCTCTAGATTTTCCTGAATGGGCCGGAACTCCACCACTGGAAAATTAGCCTCCACCAGCGATCGCAATAGCGCGGCGAGGTCGGAGGAATCCCCCTGATATTGAAACTGTACAATCGTAACGGCTTCTTCCGGTGGCGACAACCATTGTAAATCTTTGACCTGGGGTTGCTTCTCTAGGTGTTGGCGGAGATCCGGGAGATCCAGGGCTGATCCTAAGAGTTTAAGCTGAACCGATTGACGACTAAAGCGATCGTATAAGGCGTTTAGGGTCGTACTTTCCACTAAGCAGCCCATTTCCATAATGCCCACATGGGTACATAATTCTGCGAGATCGCTGAGTAAGTGGGATGAAATTAAAATCGTGGTGCCCAAACTGTGCAAAATCGCCATCACTTCCCGAAATTCCTGCCGCGCAATGGGATCTAAGCCGGATACGGGTTCATCCAACAGTAAAATAGCCGGATCATGAATGATGGTGCGGGCTAAGCCTAGGCGTTGTTTCATCCCTCGGGACAATTGACTGGTCAGGCTATGGCGTTTGTGGGTTAAGTTCACTAGTTCTAGCACTTCCTGTAAGCGGCGCTGGCGGGCTTTGCCCTGCAGTTGGTACAGTCGCGCAAAATAATCTAAATAGTTCCAGACGCTGAGATCTTCATAGACGGGGAAATCGTCGGGTAAATAGCCAATTTGACGCTTGAGGTGAGGCTGGGGACGATCGGTGCGTAACCGTTCCCCAAAAAAAGAAATTTCCCCGAGGGTGGGTTCCTGGGCAACGGCCAACAGTTGAATGAGGGTGGTTTTGCCTGCTCCGTTCGGACCAATCAGCCCATAGAGCGCTCCCCTCTGAATTTCGAGGTCTACCTCCCGCAGCGCCAAGGCCCGATCGTAGCGTTTGGTTAACCCCGTCGTTGCGATCGCCGTGGCATAAGCGTTCTTGATCATTAGGCGTACCCCACAGGTCTAGCTAATTTCACAGGACTCTTCCGGTGCCCCTAGCCGAGTGACGGAGAGAACATCACTCATTTTTTTAAGCTGAACGGATAACTGGCAGAGTTGTCGATGACTCGCAATATCTAAACACAGATCAATGCGGGCGGGTTTGTTGCTGGTGGTGCTGACATTGGCATTGGTGACATTGATGCTTTGATCAATGAGCCGATTGAGCACATCCCGTAACACCCCAACCCGATCGATAACCTCTAGCCGCAGTTGTACCGGGTAAGTTTTCGCCCGTCCTTTTTGTTCAGCCGTATTCCAACTGACGGGGATCAGACGATCGCCGGGGATGGTATCCAAATTACTGCATCCTTGACGATGCACACTTAACCCGTGACCACCCAAGGAAATGGAGGCAATAATCGGCTCTCCCGGTAGGGGACTACAGCACCCCGCCAGTTTATACACCAAGCCCTCAATCCCTAAAATGGGAGAACCCTGGTTAGAGGTATTCCCTTGGGGAGCACGATGGGATTGCACCAAGCTCTTTAAGACATCCTCATGGGACTCGGGGGGGACCGAATGTAAGGAGGTTTGCTGATGTTGCTGGCGAACGGCTTCCTGAATCCGGTTGACCACTGCATTTAAGGTAATTTCGCCATAACCCAGTCCTGCGAGTAAGTCTTCTACACAGGCATAGTTACAGCGCTCCGCAACGGTTTGCAAGGGTTGGGATTTGAGCAGGGCATCGAGACCGGTTTTGCCCAGTTCTTTCTCCAGCATGTCCCGCGCCCGGGCAATATTTTCATCTCGATGAAACCGTTTAAACCATTGACGAATTCGGTTTTTTGCACTGGAACTGACGACAAAATTAATCCAATCTAGGCTAGGATGGGCACTTTTCTGACAGATAATTTCGACAATATCCCCATTTTTGAGCGGAGTATCCAAAGGAATTAAACGCTCGTTTACCTTGGCACCGGCACAGTGATTCCCCACTTCAGTATGAATCCGATAGGCAAAGTCTACGGAAGTGGCGTTACGGGGCAGAGAAACCACATCGCCACGGGGCGTGAAGACGTAAACATCTTCATCAAACAGATCGTTTTTAATATTTTCTAAGTATTCTCGATCGTCTTTTAAGTCACTTTGCCAGTCCACCAGTTGCCGAAGCCAACTGAACTTTTCATCCGCTGAAGTAACCCCTTCGCTCAGACTACCGCTTTCTTTATATTTCCAGTGGGCCGCAATCCCATATTCGGCCACCTGATGCATTTCCTGAGTCCGAATCTGCACTTCCATGGGGCGACCTGACAACCCAATGACGGTGGTATGTAACGATTGATAATGGTTGGGTTTGGGCAGACCAATGTAGTCCTTAAAGCGGCCGGGAACGGGACGAAATAGATCATGAACGATCGCTAAAGCTCGGTAACATTCTTCAGCATCTTGGGTGATAATGCGGACGGCTGCCACATCGTAAATTTCATGAAACTGCTTCTTTTGGCTTTGCATCTTCCGGTAAATACTGTAAAGATGTTTGGGCCGGCCACTGACATCAACGGGCTTAATGTTGGCATGACGGAGACGACCTTGGATCCGTTGTACCGCACTATTGATTCGCTCTTCACGATCGACCCGTTTATCCGCCACTAGACCTTTAATCTCTTGATAGGCCTCAGATTCTAAATACTTAAAGGATAAATCTTCTAACTCCCATTTAATTTGACCAATCCCGAGACGATTGGCTAAAGGGGCAAAAATCTCGCGGGTTTCTAAGGCAATGAGGGCTCGCTTTTCTGGGGGTAAATGCTCTAGGGTGCGCATATTATGCAAGCGATCCGCTAGCTTAACAATGATCACCCGAATATCCTTAGCCATAGCCACAAACATGCGGCGAAAGTTTTCTGCTTGACGTTCTGTTTTACTGGAAAAGTTAAACTTAGAGAGCTTGGTCACACCATCGACTAAACTGGCGACCTCTGCCCCAAAAACCTCTGATAACTCCTGAACAGTAATTTCCGTATCTTCCACCACATCATGCAAAAAACCAGAAGCAATGAGGGCTGAACTGCCCCCTAAATCCCGGAGGATTCCAGCCACAGCAATCGGGTGGGCAATGTAGGGTTCCCCTGAGGCACGATGCTGGCCTTGATGCAGCGAGTAAGCAAATTGAAAGGCGCGACAAATTAAATGATGATCTTCTTGCTGCGCTCCATTCCGGGGGGCAACGTCTTCAGTATTCTGAACAGACAGTTCCTGTTGACATAAAAAATGGTGTTTTAACCAAGCCGGTAACTTTACATCCCATTCACTGGCCTGAATAATTTGTGACGGAGGGGACGATCGGGGTTTAGTCGGTAGAGAAAGAGGAGACATGGCGGATCCGGTTGCAAGGGCTGATGGGCAGGAGAGATTCCTCCTCATCATAATCAGGAATCTCTAAAAATTCAAACAGGGCTTCGTCCCAGAGAATGCTTACATTTCATGACTTTGACCCTCCTGAAAACCGGGCATTAATACCACAAGCGCAACAGGATCAGAAGAACGACTGGATAAGCTCGGAAGACTGAAATAATCCAGGAACGCTCCGAGATATGCACATCTTTGAATCTTATTTTGTATTACAAGATACCATGTGGGCGTATAATTTTGCTCAGAGGAATAATCCCTAGCCTAGACAACGAAGGATGGTTAGCTATGGTACAAGACGCAGTGCGGGAAGAACGAATCACAATGGAAATTGTGGTAGATGCCTATGGGCCGGAAGAGCAGGCGATGGGATGGTACTACTACTTAGACGATAAGCTAAACTTCCCCTTTGTCGCCACCTGTGTGAATAAGCGCCGTATTTCTCCCCTCAAGGTCGGGACAGACGTTACGGTGGTGGGGATGGCTCCGGAAGAAGAATGTGAGCAGGAAATGTTTGTGGAAATTGAGTGGGAAGACGATGTTTTAGCCGTACCTTTAAGTCAACTTCAACCCCTGGGATTTGATGAAGAGACCCAAGAAGCGATCGATGATTGGCACTATTGGGTGGATCAGGGGTATGAATTTATTTAAGCCTGAGGGATTTTGAACATTCAAAATTAGGTTCTTCTTTCCCCGCCGCTTTGCCCGTAATCGAAAAACCAGCGAAGTTCATCACCCGACTGATTTCACACTGCGTCATTTCAGTCTTTTTTGTGAGCCGTTGCGGCTGTGAGGCGTTCCTGGCGGATCCGCCCTGTGCTCCCATTGAGCTTTTCAACTTTTGGCGGAAAAATTAAGGGAAGAGTGCGGCGCGAAGCGCCGCACTCTTCCGCCTTCAGTGGGTAGCCCGCACTTTTCAGCTTTGCTAAGACGATCGCATTTGGGTGGAAACGCGCTATAGTGCAGGTTGGATTTTAATTTATTTAATTAAACTTTATCTTTCACGGCTTTTTACTTAAAGCAACTTCCAGCAAACCCGTGATTTTGCCCTAGGTTGTTTGCCCTTTTCCGCTATCGTCCGTTCCATTCTGGAGTTAGCTCGGCAGCATCTGTAGCGTTGATCTGCCTGTAATCTTACTATCCTCGACTTTCTATGCTGAACAGCACACCACGATCGGGGATATTACTAGGGACTGTCATCCTTTAGCGATGAAATGCCCTGGCGGTAACACTGGGACGGGGTGCGGCTAATGTTTTTCATAAATGAGCCATAAATCTTAAGAAAGTGTAAAATTAGGTTACGACTCTTGGAGGGAATGTGTTTTTACGACTGGCGGAACAGCATCGGCAATTTGTCCGAGATTTGGTAATGAGTTTGCAGGCCTTAGCGATCGTCTTAGAGAATCAAGGGTATTTAGCCTCTTGCTATACCTGTGGCGGTGAAATGAGCAGTGCCTCATTTATGGTCAGCCTGACGGATAATCATTTAATTCGTTTTTTAGTGTCGGACTATGGCATTACCTGGACTGAACTCCGGGACGATCGGGAGTTAATGAAATTGGAAGGGGCAGAAGCCATTAACCAACTTCAGGAATTAGCCAATTTAGCCAAATATCGAATCGAACCCGCAGAGTGTAATCTTGTCCGCACTCACAGCTAGGGTGCGTCATCGACTATCCTTCAGCCCTGGCGGCTAATTCCTTTTCCCGTAAGACCCGTAGGCATTGCCCCTGAGCATCCGGTAACCCAATTACCGTAGCCCCAGCTTGCTCTAACGTTTCAAGATGAGCAACGGCAGCAGCTGTAATGCGTTCTCCGGGTAGAAACAGCGGAATTCCCGGTGGATAGGGACAGACGAGATCCGCACTTATCCGCCCGATCGTTTCTGCGAGCGGCAGACAGTCTTGTGGTGCAAAGTAGGCTTCCCGAGGGGAATAGGACGGCATCACGATCGGGGGGAGATTGGCTAAATTAACACCGGTTAAGGGTGCGCCCCCCCCGTGCCCGAGGGGAACTTGGGCTAAGGCTGAGACTAAACGATCGCTATCGGTAACCCTATGTCCCAGCCCAAAGAGAAACGTTAAGCGGGACTGCTGCACCAACTCCGCCAAAATTCCCTGCTGATCCAGATACTCATCCACCGCAAATCCCGTCAGCCCCCACTGGGCAGTGGCGATCGTTAAGCGACTGCGATCGTAATAGCGCCACGGTAGTGGAGTGGTTTCCGGTTGCCAGTAGGGAATGTGGGTCTGTTCAGACAAAGCATGACGACAGCGATCGGCCAGAGTAAGCACCTTATCCCAGAGCATTTCCCCTTGGCTTGCCATTTGGTATCGTGCGGCATCCAGGGTAGCCAGGAGCAAATAACTGGGACTAGTGGTGTGGAGTAAGTTCAGTGCCCCTTGTATCCGCTGGGGATCGATCCGAGAGCCGCGCAAGTGTAACATTGCCCCTTGGCTGAGGGCTCCTAGGGTTTTATGACTGGATTGAATGGCAATATCTGCACCACAGTCTAGGGCACGGGGGGGCAGGTCTGGGTGAAAGCCAAAATGGGCCCCGTGGGCCTCATCCACAATTAAGGGAACATTAGCTTGATGGCAAAGGTGAGCGATCGTTTCCAGATCGGCACATAAACCTTCGTAGGTTGGGGAAACGAGAAAAACCCCCAGACAATCGGGATGTTGGGCTAAACCCTCCGCAACCCGTTGAGGATCTAACGGGGCTGGGAGATCCC
>JBEAPM010000542.1:0-5187 GCA_041164445.1 Cyanobacteriota bacterium | reverse complement strand
CCCCCCACTCTTCCGCCTTAAGTTGGTAGCCTTTTGCTTTTAGTAGAAAGCCATTTATTGAAACCAAAAAATAACGGAAGAGTGTATGGATACACTCTTCCACCTTAAAATTAACCTTGATTGAGGTTAACCAATATTAAGATTATTACGGCATGTGAAACTTAAGTGCCAAGATCCCCGGTTTCTGGTAGAACGAAGTCCAATCCTTTGATGAGAGTCCCCAGAAACCGGGGATCTGAGAATAGTTGCACATCGCGTGATTATTGGGATGTAGACCCCTGCAAGATCAGCCTACTTAACCGTGATGGTTCCAACCATGCCAGCACCCCGGTGAGGTGTGCAGTAGTAGCTGTAGGTACCAGGAGTATCAAAGGTAGCGGTGAAGGAAGCACCAGAAGCAGATTCCAGAGCGGTGTGGCTTAAGGCACTGGCATTAACACCAGCCGGAACTTTGTCAAAAACAACATTGTGGGGGCCAAGCTTGTTGAGAACCCACGTTACGCTATCCCCAGCACTAATGCTCACGGTCTTGGGTTCAAAAGCTAAAGGAGCACCTTTGCTAGCACCCATGTTAACGGTTACGCTTGCTGCAGAAGCACTATCAGCAGCAACGAAGAAAATACTAACAGCAATCAGAACGGAGAACAGTGCTGCGGCTAGACGCTTAGTAAAATTTGCAATCATTTTCACTACAATCTAAAGACAGTAAATTGAATAAGATGCTCCTCAATTACGATCGATTTTCATCGAGCTGCAATTGGAAACCTCCATAGTCTACAGCAAACTTGGATAGTTTTCGACAAGGTGTCGAAAATTTTTTGACTTCCTGTCTAATCTTGTGGGCTAGGCCGATCGCTCTGCGCTAGCTGGGACACTGTCGGTCTTGAGGCTATTGACACTGAGCAGACTAGGAATGGGATTCAGTTTAGAGCGATCGCTATAGGACTCCTGCAGGAACTGGGCCAGCCAGGTTTTCAGTTGATAGGTGGCTCGGCAATCATCTTCGTTGTAGATCAAGATCTGATCCAAGAAGGTGCGATCGCCGGTCTGGATCCATTGGTTATACCAGCAGATCGCCTGGGCCCCATTGACCTCCTCCTGTCGCCACTGAAAGCCGAGCCAGCGGGCAATGGATTTAAGGGCATAACTTTCTACGGGCAAGGTCACCGTCTGAGTGACCCAAGCATGGAGATCCACACAACGACGCACTAAGCGATCGATCGTGCTATGGGGGGTATGAAACTGTTTGCCCAAGCGGCGAATACACTCCACTTCGTAGGGACAAAAATGATAGATCAGGGCTTGGGGGTAGGTCATTACAAGCTCCAGGAACGCTGTCCAGGCCTGTTGTTCTGCCTCGGGAGACTCCGCTAAAAAGGGATAAAACTGTTCGTGTTCCCCTTGCACCATCAACACCCCGTGCAGATAAATGAGGTTGAGATCGGGCTGGGATTCGATGTCAAAATAAAACTCCACCGGATCCATGAGGGGCAGCAGATAATCCGGTGGAGTATGGAGGAGGGGGGTCTGGTGCAGGGTCGATTGGGCTTGTTGCAGCAGTTCCCGAGTCACAATGGGGCCAAACCCGGTGAGGGGCTCCAGGGTATGGGGGGGCGTGTTGACTAAGGTTTCTAAGGTTTGGATGCCGAGCTTCTTGAGAACTTCGTAACGTTTGGGGGTGACCCCCGGCAGCAGTGATAAATGCTGACTGGCCTGGGCAACCTCACTGCAATGATTCAGCCAAAGACAGAGACTACAACGGTTCCGGGCAATAAAAACTTCGGGTTCTAAACGATCGAGTAAAATGCGTTGAAAAGCTTGAAGAGAGTCTTGAAAACTGGGTAAACGCTCACGGAAGGACACCCAGTAGGGTTGTTGTTGAGGAGAATGCTTGGGGGATTCCCGTAAAATCAAACCCGTCTGAGGGGGCCACAGGGACTGAAAATCGGCAAGGACAAAGGCATGAAAGAGGGCAAGGAGTTGATAGTCTAACTTGATGCGTCGTCCCAGTTTAATGGTGACTGGTATGTAACACCAATCGCCGAAGCGAGATAAGCCTGGACATTTTAAGAGGAGGTCGGGAGAACTGAGATAAGTTAAGCCTGATGGATCCCTGCGGGTGAGGTAACCATGGGCGATCGCTTCTACCCCTTCTTGCATCAATGTTTCTGTTGCCTGAACGATCGCAACCTGTCGTGAATATTCGTCTGCTTCGCCTACCAGATCAGGCATTGGCCGGATTGCGTTGTAGCGTCGGAGGACTTGTTTGCGATAACTACCACTATCTTGAATGATTTTACTGAGGTAATCGCTTTCCCCTTGTTTTTGCTGATGATCTCCATAGACCTCTAGGAACGCTCTTCGCTGACAGCGTTGGCCATGCATAAATAAATTATCGGTTAGCAACATGATTGCTCCCACGGTTCAGCGTTGAATCACTTCCTTATCCTCTATTGTTATGTTCGCACATAAAATCCAAAACGGTGTCTATCCCTACCCAGATCCGCCGCCCTGTTCCGCCTATACCGTGAAGCGGCTAGGGGGTAATCCAGCGGCTATGAGTGGAGGTGCATTCCCGAACAAATGGGTAAACTCAGGTTACGGATGTTGACAAACCATGCCCTAACTCCCATAATAATAAATGCTTAAACGGGGGTATAGCTCAGTTGGTAGAGCGCTTGCATGGCATGCAAGAAGTCAGCGGTTCAAGTCCGCTTATCTCCATACTAGGGGCTGTCATCCATTCGCGATGACGCGCCCTAATCACTCGTCGATCAGCCATCAAGAAGTCCAATCTTCAGCTTGTACCCGGTAATCCAAGTTTCTTCGGCGCTAGCCTGAGGACGATCGGATAGGATAGACCTGCCACAAAACCGGGTATTGATTCAATGTAGGGGGAAGCATGAATGCAGTTTAAATAGAAGAAGCTGTTTCACAGCTTGCGGAAGCCCCTTTTGAGCCGGAAGCGTTTCCTTTTGCTTTCCTTGAAGCGTTTGGTAATAAGCAGACCACGATCAAAAAACTCCAGCAGGGTGCCTCGAACAAGTCTGATCGGGGGGGGGTGCTCCAGTGCAATAATATCCATCTCAAGGTTTGTCCCGTGGGGCAAGTGGCGGAAACCTGGCTTTCTTTAGTCGATAAAAACGATCGCTTTCATACAGCATCTAAATCAGCCTTAGCTCGATATAAAGAACCACTAATTACGACATGGTGTGTTGTTACAGAAACTTGCTATTTATTGCTGACTCGTAAAGGTACAATCGCTCCTGTTCGTTTTATTAGAAGTTTAGAAAACGGGGCAGCTCAAATTTTTGATTTAGAACTACATCATACTTCAAGAATTTCTGAACTGATGGAGCAGTATCAGTCCCTTCCGATGGATCTAACAGATGCCTCTCTTGTAATCCTGGCAGAGCATTTAGGTCAAGGGCGTATTTTTTCAGTCGATCAACGGGATTTTAATGCTTACAGGTGGAAAAATAAACACCCTTTTGAAAATCTGTTATTTCTGTAGCGATCGTTTTTTTGTGACAAGGATCGGGCTGGGAGATGAGGCGCGGCGAGCGATCGATGTAGGGGTGGAGTAGCGATCGTTTTTCTTGAAAAAAGTTATAATTCGGGAAGCGATAGTTTTTGTATAACCAGGAACGATCGTAATTTTGTGACAAGCTTGGGAGCAATCGTGATTGGGATATACGCAGAAGCGATCGTTTTTCTGGATGGGAGCGATGCTTCGCCCTCAACCGTTTTTTATTGCTGAATACCAATCGATCGCTCCTCGGAGTGTTATGGTTTGGGAAGCGATCGTTCTTCTTGCGAAAAGGTATTTGTGTATGTTACCTTATGGTTTCAACCATCTTACTCTGACGAATTGTGATTCAGTCATTTAAGAATAAAGGTACTCAGGATATATTTAACGGTATAGATAGTAAGGCTGCTCGCAAAACTTGTCCTCAAAGTCTCTGGAAAGTAGCACGGCGGAAACTTATACAAGTTAATGTTTCAGGGAATTTAGATGATCTAAACGTTCCACCAGGTAATAAGCTCAAAGCACTGACGGGAGATCGAGAGGGGCAGCACAGTGTCAGAATAAATGATCAGTTTCGCGTTTGTTTCATCTGGTATCCATCTGGGGTCTCTGATGTTGAACTTACCGATTATCATTAAGGAGCAAGCAGAATGATTAGAGTACCAACCCACCAACCCCCGACACATCCTGGTGAAATGCTCCAGGAGGAGTTTTTGCAACCAATGGGGATTAGTCCAGAGCAACTGGCTAATTCGATCGCTATATCGCGGGAATGGATCGATGAAATTTTAGACGGAAAGCAATCGATCACGCCAAGTCTTGCACTCAGATTAGCTAAGTTTTTTGGGATGACTCCAGATTTTTGGCTGAATCTCCAAATGTGTTGGGATTTGTATCATGTGCAACGGGCAGAAGCTAGAGAATTGGAGCAAATTGTGCAATATCACTCTGTTGCATAAGTAACGATCGTATTTGTTAGTAGGTGAGAAGCGCGATCGGGTTGGGAGATGGGAAGAGGTGCGGGGAGCGATCGATGTAGGGGTGGAGTAGCGATCGAAGAATATCAACGATCGTTCAGATCCAATTTATCGATCGTGTAAAAACTGTATAGAATTAATATATCTTTATGGGAGGTGAGCGGATCCATGATCAAAGAATTTAATGTAGTGATTGAAAAAGACTTAGAGGGTTACTTTGTTGCATCTGTTCCTAGTTTGCCAGGATGTCATACACAAGCAAAGTCTCTCGATGTTTTGATGGAAAGGATTAAAGAAGCGATCGAGCTTTGTCTCGAATTTGACAATGTGGAAAATATTAGTTCAGAATTTGTTGGGATTCAAAAGATTGCAGTAGAGGTATGAGTAAACTGCCTGTACTCACTGGAAATTAAGTGATTATTGCCTTGCGAAAAATTGGTTTTTCTGTTGCAAGAATTAAGGGTAGTCATCATATTCTGATTCATGCTGACGGAAGACGAACTGTTGTGCCAGTGCATTCTAGTGAAACGATTGGGATTGGATTGCTGTCACAAATTCTCCGGCTCTCCTGAGTTCTCAGTGGATATTGTATAATGGAGGTACTTTTTAAGAGGAGGGTAATCATGGATTACCATCTTGACTTATTGCTAGGTTTACCTCATACGACGGTTGAGTTTTGTC
>JBEAPM010000541.1:0-4428 GCA_041164445.1 Cyanobacteriota bacterium | reverse complement strand
GACAATGAGGGGGAACCGCCAACGGCCTTGGATATTTCCTATAATCTCGTGCTGGAGTCCATTGCCAACGCAGATGAGCGCTATACCGAAGAATTTACCAATTATTTCGGACTACCGGGACGACCCTTACCCACCTTGCAACAACTCCAGCAGGACTTGCAGGAGGTGGAAAAAGATACCGGCATTAAACCGGCGATTCTCTTTGCGATCCTCGCTCCCCCCACCAATGAACCCGCCGACCCGCTGAAGGGTGCCTCGGGCCCCACTACAGGGCAGCCCGATGATGAATTGGAAATTGTGGTGATTACGCCGAAGGAGAATCCTATTCGTCAGCGCGTTTCGGGAGTGACCCGATCGCAAATGTTGCGGGCTACGGCACTCTTGCGTCAAGAGATTTCTAGTCCCGGTAATACCCGTAGCGATCGCTATTTACAACTGTCCAAACGCCTCTATGACTGGATCATTAGACCCGTGCAGGCAGAACTGCAAACCCGAGGCGTGGAAAGCCTTGCCTTTGTGCTAGAGCCAGGAATGCGATCGTTGCCCATCGCTACGTTGTACGACGGTAATCAATTCATTATTGAGCAGTACAGTGTGGGACTGATGCCAAATCTGAGTTTGACGGACACCCGCTACCGAGATATTCGAGACTTTAGTTTACTGGGCATGGGGGCCTCCACCTTTAGTACCCAAGCTCCTTTGCCCACGGTTCCAGTAGAAGTGAATACTCTGACCCAGCAAATTTGGCCTTCTGGTGAAGAGTATTTGGAGGAACGATTTACGGTAGAAGAACTGAAAAAACAAAGCGATCGTTTCGGAATTATTCACCTAGCCACCCACGCAGACTTTGTGCAGGGCACCCCGGAAGGCTCCTACATTCAGCTATCCGATGCTCGGCTGAACCTAACGCAACTGCGGGATTTGGGCTGGGCCGCTCGGGATACCGATGTGAATCCGCCCGTAGAACTGCTCACCCTCAGTGCCTGTCGGACGGCGGTAGGAGTACTTGAAGAGGAGCCCGAGACCATCATTGGTTCTGAATTAGGATTTGCGGGAGTGGCTTTTGCGGCTGGGGTAAAGACTTCCCTGGCTAGCCTCTGGTATGTCAGTGATGCTGCTACCACGGCCCTGATGACAGAGTTTTATCAAACCTTGGCTCAGATGGAGGTTTATCGCAGTGGGCTCCTTAATCCAGACCTGAAACCCAAAGAGATTTCTCCCCTGAAGGCAGAAGCGCTCCGCCAAACTCAACTGGCCCTACTCCGAGGAGAAGTGCAAATTCAGGAAGATGCGTTGCAAGGCTTTAACGGTCCGTTGAGTAGTTTGACTTTACCCCCGGAAAGTATTGCTGCCCTGGGTAGTGATCGAACCTTTACTCACCCTTATTACTGGGCCGCCTTTACGCTGATTGGCAATCCCTGGTAGGATTCCAAAACTCCGGTTGGAACCACCCCGCCCCTACGGGGCACCCCTCCAAGGGAGGGGAATTTATGAGGAAAACGATCGTTTAAAATTCCCCTCCTCTGGAGGGGTAGCAGGCGTAGCCTGACGGGGGTGGTAACCTTCAGCGAATCCAAGAATGTTCTTGCCCCGGTTGGAACCACCCCACCCCTACGCCCTCCAATGGAGGGGAATTTATGAGGAAAACGATCGTTTAAAATTCCCCTCCTCTGGAGGGGTGGCAGGCGTAGCCTGACGGGGTGGTAACCCTTAAGCCTGGCACTGATTCCGTAAGGGTTCTGAACTGATACGCCCTAATGTTTAATATTGATCAACGAAGCTCCGACGGGATTCCCTGATCCCTCCCGTTGTCGGTTTAAAGACCGGTGAGAGGGCTTTAGGGATCCTTCAAGAATTTCAAGAATTAGGAATCGTTCACGCATTCAGTGACTCAGCTAGTTACAGCAACGAGAGCGATCGTTCTACCAGTGCGGTGGCCGTAATGCCATTAAAGGCCATCAGTTCTCCTGCAGAAGCGGTGGTTTCGCCCCGTTTCCAGGCCACCACATCGCGGGGCAAGGTGCTGCGGAGCAGAATGGGTTCTAGGGACGCACTGGAACCACCGGTCACCCCAATCAGAGCATCGCCGCCAAAGAGGCTGGCAAAGTCTGAATCACTTAAGAAGGTTCCATCCGCTTCGGAACAGGTATCCCAAGCCACATCGGTGGGACGGTAGAGGCGGCGCGGATTGACGACGGAAATAATTTTGCTGCCAATGCCTCGATCGCTCAGGTGTTGGGCGGCTTCGTAGACCGGCAGTAAGATCATGTCCCCAATCACAGGAAAAACAACGGTTTTAGACCCTGGCAATTCCTGAAGGAGAATCGCGCCTTTTTCTAGCGCTTGCCGAGCCTGCTCCAAGGAGGTGTACACCGGCAGAGGAGACTTACTGGCGGTAATGGTAATGCCTTTGTTTTTCTGGTTTAACGCCCATTCATAGCAGACCTGAATGCTGTTGGCATCGGTGGGGAAGAGGGGAAAGACATTGCCATTGCGCATCATGGCGGCAAAATAGTTTTCCACTTCCGGACGTTGGTGAGTCCAGCCGTTACGCCCCTGCTCTAACGCTCCAGCAGTGAACAGACAGACCGTGGCGGGGGTGGGGTGCCGCAGTTCTGCCATGGCTTGGCATACCGTTTGCCAGAGGGGGAGCCCATTGATGACAAAAGACTCGTAGGAACACCAGAGCGTCCGTCCCCCAAAGAGGGCCAGTCCCGCCGCAAAGCCTGCACAGGCATCTTCGCTGAGGGGTTCGTACACTTGACCACTGGGCCCTTGGTAGTAGGTGTCGTCTACGGTGGGGTGAACAATCTTGAGGGCTTGGTTAATGTTGTTAATGCCAGAGGCCGCGTTTCCATCAGCATTGGTCACCACAAAGCTCGGATCTTTTTGACCCACTTGGGCCACGATCGCTCCCATGGCAGTAGTGGCAACCTTTTTCTCTCCGCCAACGCTAAATTCCTCAAGCTTGAGGGAGTCTAAGCTGACCAGCGATCGTTCAAACTCGGTCACCACGGTTTTGACCGCTGGGCCGCCTCCCGCCCGTTCGTAGTTGGTGCGCACTAAGTTCCAAGCTTCGGGAGAGAGGGCCAAGGATTTGAGGGCATTGGCCATATAGTCCTTATCCAAGGTATCGCCGGGATAGAGGTTATGGGATTGGGAGCCCCGTTTGTGAACCCCGGCCCCTTTGAGTTGCTTGAAGATCAGTACCGTGAGGGTGCCGCCCAGGGCAGACTTCGCGGCTTCATCCACCGCCGCTAGGGTTGCTTTGATAAAGGCTTGACGTTGTGGCCAAGAAAAACGGGTACTATCGACAAATTCTCCCTCTTGATTGGCATCATCAAAGTCTTTGGCATTGACCAGGATTACCTTTTGGAAACCGTTGCCGCTCCAGTAGGCGGTCATCTCTTCATTAGTTTTCAGGGAAACCATGCTGTGGTGTTCCTGGGAATAGCCGTTCCACACCAAGATCGGCAGTAAGTTCGTCACCTGGGGATAAGCAGTATTGAAGTGAGCCATGCTGCTCATGATGTAGGGTTCCCCTAACCCCCCATCTCCGATCGTCACGGGGAAGAGAGTGTCCCGATTGAGCCAGGCTCCAGCCATGGCAAAATGTTGTCCCTGACCGAGGGGCCCAGCGGGGTTAAGGAGACCCGGAATGAAGCCCGACAGGTGCCCCAACAGACCATGACGCTCCCGAAACCGATCGCTGAGATCTTGGACGGTTTGAATCCCCATCGCTTCTAACGATCGATCTAAAAACACCTGGCTATAGAAACCGGGGGCATGGTGGCCCACTTCAGTAATGGTGTGCTTATAGCCCAGCATAATCAGAGAAGCCATGACATCTGCAACACTGGCAAAACCGCCAGGGTGACCAGATTGCTTACTGCCGGTAATATGTAACGTGAGATAGCGTAAAGCATCCGCCGCTAACAGGGTTTGACCGATCGCTGCGGGATCCGTAATATCTTGTATCGCTTTTTGTCCTTCAGCGATCGTTGGCTGCTGTCCCCACTGTTCAAAACCGGGCAGAGGGTTACCAAAATGTTGAATCCCCTCACAGAACGTCGGCGTAGAAGTGCTTGTTGCAGAAGTCATTGTCATAAAAATACCTAACTACCATACCTAATCAAGGTTTGTGAAGCCTCGCTGATTCCCCTTAAAGCGGTTTCAGAGCGATCTCCACAGGTCTATTGATTGCGTCTACTGCCATCATCCCCCGATCGGGATCAGTGGGTCAATGGGATCGGGACAAGCAAGGATTGAACAATCTCAGGCAATAACCCTTAAAGTTTCAATATTGCGTTAATCAAGTTGGAGTAGATAAATTAATTCTGAGAACTATCATGTGGGATCACATAACATGTTGTCTTTATCTATTGGAACTGGAATTGGTCGCAATTCTAATCATAAAAAAACTTGCCC
>JBEAPM010000540.1:0-11450 GCA_041164445.1 Cyanobacteriota bacterium | reverse complement strand
CCGCCTTAAGTTGGTAGCCGTTAAAAGAACTTCTCACAGAATTGAAGATTAGGGTACTGCCAATCTCCTTCAGCGATGCCGAACAATATTTAGCCTTACCGTTATATCACCGTGATCCGTTCGATCGAATGCTGATTGCTCAGGCAATTACAAATTCCTTAGCGATCGTAAGTGCTGATCACGCCTTTGATGTTTATCCAGTAATCAGACTCTGGGCAGACTCGGAGAGCGATCTGCTGTAGATTCAATATCCAAAGAGGCTACCAACTTAAGACGGAAGAGTACGGCGCTCTGCGCCGTTGCTTTCTGTGGAAATCCCTAAATTTCAGTGGCTAAATATTTCAGCTTGTACGAAAGTTAATGTGTAAGGGATGCTCTCCATCCCCAAGTCGTGTACCCTTACTACTGTGAAGTTACTCCATCGCAAACATGAGTCAATCGAATATGTACGACGTATATGGTCTCGGCAATGCTCTCGTAGACATTGAATTTGAGATTTCTGCCGAGGTTCTTGAGCAGATTGGGGTTGAAAAAGGAGTGATGACCTTAATTGATGAAGAACAACAATACCTATTAGTCGAGAAACTTCAAGGCAACCATCGCAAGCGCAGTTGTGGTGGTTCCGCCGCCAATACCATGATTGCCATTAGTCAATTTGGGGGCAAAGCTTTCTATTCCTGTAAAGTGGGCCCCGATGAAACGGGACAGTTTTATCTCAATGATTTGCAAGCCTGCGGCGTGGCGACAAATCCCCATCCTCTGGCGCAACGGGAGGGCATTACGGGGAAGTGTTTAGTATTCGTTACCCCCGATGCCGATCGCACCATGAATACTTTTTTGGGCGCTACGGCGACCTTCTCCACTGACGAACTGGATGCCGAGGCGATCGCTCAAGCCAGTTACACTTACATTGAAGGCTACCTCGTTAGCTCTCCCACGGGGCAACAAGCCGCCGTTAAAGCTCGGGACTTGGCTAAGGCGGCGGGGCAAAAGGTATCCCTCTCCTTGTCGGATCCCAATATGGTGCGGTTTTTTAAGCCTCAATTGCTAGAAATTATTGGGGATGGGATTGATCTGATCTTTGCCAATGAATATGAAGCCTTAGGTTTGGCCGAAACGGAGTCTTTTGAAGAGGCGATCGCTTATCTGAAGACCTTATCCAGCACTTTTGCTGTGACCCGAGGATCCAAAGGATCCGTTGTCTACGATGGTAGTCAAATCACAGAAATTGCGCCAACCCCCGTCAAAGCGATCGATACCGTTGGGGCTGGGGATATGTACGCGGGGGGAGTGCTCTACGGCATCACCCACGGGTTTTCCCTGGCGGAAGGGGGCGCTTTAGGATCACGGGCCTCAGCGGAATTGGTAATGGATCTAGGGCCTCGCATGAGTACGGAAAAAGTCCAGCGAATTCTCAGCGAGGTTTTATCGCAGTAGGGGCTTTGCCCATCGCCGTTTTTCGATAGTGTCCCTCAAACGGCGGGATCTGCCAACCTGAGGGCCGGTTCAATGCATCGGATAGATCAAAGACGAGGGAGTGCAGCACTCTCTCGTTAAACTTTCCCGTTTTACAGGAAACCTTGAGGAGATTTCTTTGATTCTGTAGCCCATGTATAGTTGGGGCTTGCCATAATCTGATAGCATGATCCCCATACTGTTTTTATAAAATTTTCATAAGAATGCTTTTAGCGGTTACCGAAGAGACTTTTGAGCAAGAAGTTTTGGCGGCCCCCCAATTAGTCGTCGTCAACTTTTGGGCTCCTTGGTGTGGGGTCTGTCGCTGGGTAGATCCCATTTTAGTGCGCCTGCAGTCTATAGCGCAGGATCGGGTTAAGTGTGTCACCATCAATGCAGATCAAAACTTTCGGCTGTCAAATACCTATCGTTTGACAACGCTGCCCACCCTCTTAATTTTTGATCACGGTACTGTCAAGCAACGGGTTGAGGGCTTCCAAGGACGAGATGCTTTAGAAGCTTTCCTGACTCAAAGTTTAGGTCTAGAGTCCTTCGTGACTTCTATCCCCAGTTCATCGGATTAGCCGGATTAAAGAGATTTTGAATCGTAACCGGTTGGGGAGATTGAGGGGATTGCAAATAGTGGATTTCAACCTAGACGCAGTTGAGGATGGAGATTCTTGCGGTGAAGGCATCGGACGGGCCGAGAGGATAGCCCTTAGCTTACCTAGGAATTGTTATGTCTACGCCTAAAATTCAGTGGTATCCCGGTCATATTGCGAAAGCTGAACGCCAATTATTAGAACAGTTAAATCGGGTGGATGCGGTGTTGGAAGTTCGGGATGCCCGCATTCCCTTGGCCACTCGACATCCTCAAATCGATCGGTGGCTTGGCCCTAAGGAAAGGGTGTTAGTCCTCAATCGGATGGATATGATCCCCCCGGCTGTCCAAACCGCTTGGCTGAATTGGTTTGAAGCTCAGGGGGATGTTGCACTGCTCACCGATGCTCAACAGGGGAAGGGAGTTCAGCTCGTTTCGCGGGTGGCCCAAGCTGCTGGATCTGCCATGAACGATCGTCGCCAACAGCGAGGCATGCAACCTAGAGCAGTACGGGTGGTGGTGATTGGGTTTCCCAATGTGGGCAAATCTGCCTTAATCAATCGCCTCTTAAAACGACGGGTAGTGGAAAGTGCCCGCCGTCCGGGGGTGACGCGCCAACTTCGTTGGGTGAGGATTGGAGCCAGCCTCGATTTATTAGATGCACCGGGAGTGCTGCCCTCTAAGCTGACGGATCAAAACGCTGCTTTGAAACTCGCCTTTTGTGATGACATTGGTGAAGCCGCCTACGACACCCAACGGGTGGCCGCAGCTTTACTGGATCACCTCAAAGCTTTAGAAGCCCAGAGTCATCTGGTTTCGACCCAGGGGATTAGCGATCGTTATGGGCTCCCTTTGTCTCTGGGAAGTGGGGAAACCTATCTCCATGAATTAGCAACACAAAAATTTCAAAACGATCGGGAACGGGTAGCCCAGAAACTCCTGAATGATTTTCGTAAAGGGTTTTGGGGACCACTGCCCCTGGAATTACCGCCCCCTTAGCTCACTCTGCAACGAGGCTATGAATTGAAACGGGTCTGTCAAACCTATGTGGGGGGTAAGCGATCGGGATCGAGTCCCAAGGAACGTAGGTAAGCGGCCAGTCGCTCTTTCTCCTCTCGTTCCTGATCTGCCCGTTGTCGTTCCTCTTCGGCCCGTTGATTTGCGGCCTCAGCCCGTTCCTCTGGGGTGGGAATCCAGCTATTCCGATCGTACCAGCGTAGCCATAGCCCAGACCATCTTTCATAAACCCCATCCCAAACCCCTAATCCTAAATCGAGTTCTGGAAACCAAAAGCGAGGAGTTAATAAGTTCACCGCTTGGTATCGATTGTTCTGCAGCCGAAAGAGACGAAAATTGTTGCTATAACAATCGTAGACGGCATAGTAGGGAATCTGGAGAAACCGCTCGTACACATCCCACTTCACTGGAGGTTTGTCCGCATCTCGCACAGTTTGACCCAGGTCTTCCGCCTCAGTGCCGGGCGAGAGAAATTCCACCACAAGATACAGCGGAGGTGCATGCCAAGTGACATAGCTCCAGCGCAGATCCTCTTGACGTTCTACATTTAGGGCCAGAAACCAGTCCGGTCTTTTATAAAATCGAGTATTTTCGGGGTCATAATAAAGATTGAGGTCGCTGGCAATCAAACACCGATCGCGGGAAATTCGTTCAGGTTGATAGGTTTTCTCCATCAACTCTGCTTGGAGGCGATGAAATTCGTCAGGCAAACCAGGGTCTCCTACTTCCTCACTAGGGAGATCGTACATCGTGGGCAGGTTAGACGGATCGATCGCTGGAGTATACATAGCTTTGAATTTTCGCTTTGAATTTTCGCTTTGAAGTTGCGTTTTACCTTGTCCGTACTGAGGTTTATTTTACTGCCTCCTCAACTAACAAGGCCGAGCTACCGCTTTAGCCTGAATGACTTACCCATTGCTGGAAACCTGATTAGGTTTCAATTTTGGTAACCCAGCGATCGTTTTCCCTAAAGCCCGTTAGTCTGGAAATACAGCAGATTTAAGCCCAGTGCGGCCTGCTGAGTTTACTGCGTTACGTTACTTTGCTGGAGATTTGGTTATGCTGGTTCCTTCTCGATCGCGCTCCGCACACCGCCAAGGACAAGTGTTGTCCACCCTTTGTCTGCTGAGTCTGGTCTGCGGGCTAGCATCCTGTAGTGCGGAAACCATTGCTCAACCCTCAATTCCTAATCCAAATATTGTGACTCCACCGTCTCCTTTACCCCTCCCTAATTCTACTCCAGGGGAATTTGATCCCTTTGGCACATCCGCTCCGGATACCCCTGAAACCGATCGTCGTCCGGTAGCAACACCGGACTATCTTGAGGTCATTAATCGCACTAAAAATATGGTCTATGACGATGGGGCCCGGTCTTTAGTGCAGGACTTTGGGCTGTCTCTCCTCAATGTTACTTGGGAAGATACGGGGCGGTTCTATAACTCAGCGGTGGGCCCCAATATTAGTGACATGACGATTCAGGTTCAAAGTTACGATGCCCCTAGCGATCGATACCAACTCCACCTGATGCCCGTGATTCGCTACGACAATTTTTCCGATCGTTCAGCGGATATTCTCCTCAGTAAAATTTCCCTCTTGGTGGGCAACGAAAAAGGCGAAGACACCCTAGAAAAAGTCCCCTTACGATCGATTTTGGCCAACCTACGGGACTACCTTCACGACGGTGATTCTTGGGCAGGGCAACGTACCTCCTTGTTAGCCAAGCGGGATAGTCATGTCCTCGTCAGTGCCCAGGCTTGTTTTCTACCCATCCCCCAGCAGGGTATGGCCCAATTTAACCCCGTGTTATTTAACTATCAATCCTATGCCGAAAATCCTGCGGTTTTGACCCTATTAGCCACCCGGGAAGGTACGAGTGTCACCATTATCGACAACACCCGCGATAGCTTTGAAGCCGGGGCAACCTGGGGACAACGCTTATTTTTTAATAAGAATGGCGAACGGGCCAGTTTTACCGGTCAACGGATTCGAGACTTTTTGACGGAAACCAGCAATGGTGAAGCTGTCAGTGAAGAAACGATCGCTGCAGCGGAGGAAAAGGGCTTAAATCTTGTGCTTTTAATTCAAGTGCCCCTGAAGCAACGTCCTCAGCCCCGACAAAATGCAGCGGGATCGGGCATTTTTCCTTTAGCGGCGGCCCCATCGATGGAAGCAGAAAGCTTTAGCGATCGGGCGGCGAGTGATGTGGAAACCGCCGTCATTGGCCATGGAGAAGTCGAGGGACCCTTTACGGAAATTGACAACTTAGCGATCGAGCGGGATCCCGATTTCCCGATTCGGGTAACGGTGCAGTTTTATAAAGGCACCAGTAACGGTATTGTTTCCCGCCAGGATATTGCTGAAATTAAGGATCAAATTGAGCGCGTCTATGCCGATGCGGACTATGTGGGCAGTTTAGTGACCGATGGCCCCACCGGTAGACCTACGGAATATACCGGCTCCAAACAAGAACCCCCAGATTGGTGGGAAGATTTTTGGCAACGCTACGAAACCAATACCGGGGAATCTCGGGAAGCGGCCCTGCGCCGTTTGCGCGAACTGCGAGGACAGGATTGGATGCCCCGATCCCCCGCTGAATTAGAAACGGAGTTGCAGGAGAATCCTTAACCGTCAGATCTGTAAGTTTGTTCCCTAGAAATTCACGATCGTGACGATCGTAAAACTTTCCCCTTGGAATAGACGGTGCCGTCACAGGAGATTCAGCGGCTCACCGGATCAAACAGCCCATTAAAGGCGATCAACTTAAAGCGGAAGAGTGCGGTGTTTCGCGCCGCACTTTTCCATTAAATTTTTCCGATTAAAAGGGAGCCAAACAGATCAAAAAAGGGCTACCCAATGGTCTCATCCCCGAATGTGAGAAAATAGACCTATTGTTTTTTACAACCCAGTTCATTATGGCAGTCATTCAATTTATCCGAGGGGTCAACGAGGAAGTTGTGCCCGATGTGCGACTCACCCGATCGAAGGATGGGGATACCGGTCGGGCTATTTTTTACTTTGAAGAACCCCGGGCCCTGGCGGAAGATGTGCAGCAAGACATTATGGGCATGTACCTCATCGATGAAGAAGGGGAATTGATCAGCCGGGATGTGAATGGCAAGTTTGTCAATGGTAAACCGATGGCAATTGAAGCTGTCCTGAACATGAAGACGCGAGAAGAATGGGATCGCTTCATGCGCTTTATGAATCGCTATGCCGAGGCTAATGGGTTAGGCTTCAGCAAGGCCTAAAGATCGGTTCCATCAAGATGTGTGTACACCGTAGCTTAACAAGGGGGAGGGTTTAATCCCTTTCCGGTCAGGGGATTAGCCCCTCACTTGTGCAGTTGTGAGGGGCTGTGCAATTGTGATGGTTGTTCCTCCTGTTTCCACCGGCCGGTGTTCTCTGCTGGGAAGGGGCCGGAATCGGCAAATGTTCCTGTTCTGCGTTTTTAATTTGCTGTCGTTGTGTCATGCTGATTCCCCTAACTCGTGAAAGTCTTGAACAACTGATTCCCCTCGTGGCGACGGGTAATCAATATTTGTATTATTGGGGTGAAACCCGTGATGTCCTACGCCGACTTCTGATTTCTGTGACCGGGGTGGTCACCATTTTGGTCTTGACGGGTTTCGTTGCAGCGGATCTGGGCATTCTGCGGTTTATTTTTGGCTGGGCAGCAGGGCTATACTGGCTCTGGGTTCCCGTTTATCTGGCCAGCCAGCGGAATGGGGCGTACCGTCGCTATCCCTTTGGCGGAATTTGGCAGGGTCAGGTGATCGAGATCTATGTCTCGGAAGATTTAATTGCGCGGGAAGAGACGGTTAATCGTGAGGGGGATCTTGTGGTGGTGGAAAACCGGGAACGATCGCTAAACCTTGTAGTGGGAGATGGTTCCGGTTTTGAAACCGTTGTGCGAGTTCCCCTCCAACAGGAACATCGTGCCATTGCCCCCGGTCAGCGGGTCCAACTGGTGCTTTTCTCCAAAGATCGGGATCTGGCCCGGATTACTCGGATCAGTGATGCCTATTTACCCGATCGTCAAATTTGGGTGAGTGATTATCCTTATTTACAACGGGATCGCTTTATTGAGGTGAGTGAAAGAATTTTAGGACGATCGCGTCCTCAACGTTTTTATCGATCCTCTCGGCAATTTCGCTGAAGTTTGCTGAATTTCGCTGAATTTAGACAACTTTTGCGGAATCGGGAGGAGAGAAGCGGTATAACTCGATATAGGTTTATTGATTGGATCTTGGGATCCCATTTTCTCATTGGGCACCTTGATCAATTGTAGCGGCGGCTTCGCTGCCCGCCACCATCTTGACTACTGCGTAAAAATAGGAATCAAGGGGTAGATTTTCGAGGTGTTTCATTGTTAACTTTTGGTTTAGGCTCATCCACCAATCTCTTAACCTATAACAAAAAATGGCTTTCCACTGAAAGCGGAACCGTTTAAATGGAAGAGTGCGGCGCACTCTTCCGCCTTAAGTTGGTAGCCCAAAAAATTAAGAATCAAGGTGGTTCAAATGTTTCACTTGTCTCCCGATGCTGAATTACTCAAACTCTTATTAGACTCAGATCAAGAAAACCTTACGCCCTATATTTGGGATCCCTTCTCCCCAGAAACCGAAGCGTATATACAGTCGCTAGAACAGGCTTGGCCCGCAGATATTGTGGCGGACTATGCAGCGATCGTCCCTAGTTTTCAAAAAGCCTTAAATCTTGTGCCAGAACAGTTAGTTTCAGAGTCCCAAGCAGCGTCCCTGCAAAATTTTTTTTCTGGTGTCCCCCAGCCCGTGCTGCAGCATATCTTGGCAAAAGCAAAAACAGCTAGCTTGGAAGTCCTGGCCTTACCGGAACAATTACTAGAATGTGTTCAGGAACTCTTTCCCCGCTGGAGTGTTGAAGATCTTCAGGTTGTTGCGCGTCCCTATGCCTATGCCTTCCGCAATAGCGAACAGGGTTCCCTAACGGCTCCCCCTGAGACGATCGAGTGGGATCAACTATCAGACTTAGAGCAAATTCGTCTCTGTTTTCAAGTCTCCAAAGCAATCTTAACTGATCTGAATTCTGAAGCTTAAATTCTGCTGCTTCGCCGCTGCTGGTGAAGGTTTCAGCCCTAAACAAGGCTGTTTCAATTCCAATGAGGGTATTAACGTGAACTCGACTGCAAGGCCAAACGGGGCACTCGTCATTTATTCACTCTGAAAGCTGAAAGCGTTATGCCCTCAAGCTAACGCCAAGATAATAATTTGCGCTTGAGACGATCGAGGACAGCAGGACGGTTAATATCATGTAAATGCTGCGGCTCTGCTTTGCTGCAAAGGGACGCGACAAAGCCAAAGGAAGATTGGGAAGAAAAGATTAAATCGGGACACGCCGCCAGTAAATAGATATCCATTAAGGCTTCTTTGCCGTTTTGGATGCGATCGGGACAATGATCCCAGTTTTGGTGGAGCCGTTCTCCCGGGGGGGGGAACCATTTGGGTAAAGTCACCACCCGCTCAAAGTGTTCTTGAAACTGTTGAATAGTTTCCTGGGCATCCGTGGCTAAAAAGATGCAGTCGGCCTTCGTTTTCCGGACAATTTTTTGGGTTTTACTAATCAACTGATCTAAGGGGATTTTCATATCCGTATAGCGCACATGAACTCCGATCGTTTTGGCACCAAAATGAGAGGACTTAAAATCCTCGATCGACTGGAGAAGATCAGAGTTTAATCTAAGTTGTGAGCCTAAAATCGATCGTAGAATCTCGTGATTATCTAACGCGGATAAATAGGCAAAATCATCTTTAAATAAAGAACGCATCGCATAAATTTTATGGGTATAGGCACAAAAGACTAAAATCTCCTCTTCATAATCTAGCTGGTCTAGATCAAAGGAGAGGGAACGATCGGACACCTCCTGCGCCCGACGTAATCGCCCCAAACTGGTTTCTAAATTGCCCTGCCACACCGCAGGATAAACCGATGCTCCTACGGGCAAGTCTTCCATGCTATTTGCCTCTGGATGCTCAAAAAAAGCGGGGAAACTATTCTGACCCTCTTGAGAATAACTACCATCTCGCCAATCTATAATTAATTTTCGTCCACTGATTTGACTGTAAAGCATTGCCGTACAAGCGGCCAAAATCCGATTCCCCATGCCCGAAGAACCTTTGCAAATTAAAAATTTATGAGTAGCTTTCATATTGTTTAAGGTATAGCACTGGGTTAGGATAGACCCGGCCATTATTATGCAGACTGATGCCAAAAACCGCTACGCATTATAACGGTTAAGCGGAGGAAGACCCACGGGGGCTTGCCCTCATCCGGTGTTTCACCAACCTAAAAACTGTTCTAAGTTCAAGATGGATCTCGACTTTCGCACCCTCAATTCCCTCTGGGCCTCTGTACTGGTAAACACCTTAGCTGGCTTGGGGTTGCGGTATAGCATCATTTGCCCTGGTTCCCGATCGGCCCCCCTGGCGGTTGCCTTTAGTCACGCCAAAACGATCGAAACCATTCCTATCTTAGATGAGCGCTCCGCTGCGTTTTTTGCATTGGGGTTGGCCAAGCGTTTACAACAGCCCGTGGCGGTGGTCTGTACCTCCGGCACTGCGGGGGCAAACCTCTATGGGGCGGTCATTGAGGCGGCTCACACCGGGGTTCCCTTGTTGATCTTCACTGCCGATCGTCCCCCGGAATTACGGGATTGTCATGCCGGACAAACCATCGATCAACAAAAGCTCTTTAGTCACTTTCCCCGTTGGCAGGTGGAATTGGCCTTACCGAATCCGGTTCTGGCGGGAGGGGCTGAGGCTCGAACTCACCTGGCCTATCTGCGCCAAACCATAATTCAAGCCTGGGAACGATCGCACTACCCTGTGCCCGGCCCCGTTCACCTCAACTGTCCTTTCCGGGAGCCCTTAGCCCCTCACCCCGATGCCCAGATCTTAGCTTTGGCTCAAGACCCGCAGCTACAGCGCTTTCAAGGGGAAAGCCAAGAACTATTCGATCGCTGGAGTTGGGACAAGCTCCCTCCGTACTCCGTTGACGAGAGGGTTGATCACGGGACGTTAAACTTCGGGCAATATGCCCGAATTGTGCTGCTGGTGGGGCCCTGCCAGCCCTCTGACCCCGCCTTTGTGGAGCAGATGACGACCTTAGCCCAGACCCTCCACTGTCCCGTCTTAACGGATGCCCTCAATCCCCTCCGCAATGCGATCGGCCTGCGTCCCTTTGCCATTGCCAGCTATGACTTTATTCTCCGCAATGCCGATCGGGCCGAGGCTCTGCACCCTCAAGTGATCCTCCAAGTGGGAGAACTCCCCACCAGTAAAACCCTGCGGCAATGGTTATCCCAGCGCAATGTCCTCCGCTACGTGCTCACGGCGGGCAGTCCCGATAACTTAGACCCCCTCCAGGGAACGGTGATTCATCTCCGCAGCAGTCTCGCTAGCCTGGTGGCATTTCTCACCCCAAAAACGATCGCAACGGCCCACCCTGTCGAGCGGCGCACCTATCTCCAAACCTGGCACACCTTCGATCAGCAGTATCGAACCGAAATTGAGACCCTCTTTACGGCCATGGCAGACCTCCGGGAGCCGAAAGTGGCTTGGCTCCTGGCCCAGACCTTACCGCCCGAAACCCTCCTGTTTGTAGCCAACAGTACGCCCGTGCGAGATATGGAATGGTTTTGGCTACCCACTTCCTGTCGCCCACTGCAACCCTTTTTTAATCGCGGTGCCAATGGCATTGATGGCACCCTCTCCACCGCCCTGGGCCTGGTTCACGGCAGCGATCGTCCAGGGGTCTTACTCACGGGAGACTTAAGTTTGTTGCATGACACCAATGGCTTTTTACAGCGATCGATCTTTCGCGGCAGCTTAACGATCGTACTGATCAACAATCAAGGGGGGGGCATTTTCGAACTCTTGCCCATTGCTGAATTTGAACCACCCTTTGAAGCCTTCTTTGCCACGCCCCAAACCGTTAACTTTGAGCAACTTTGCGGCAGCTACGGCGTTGCCTATACTCGGATTGAAAATTGGCAGCACCTGGAAACCCACCTTAAGACCTTACCCGCTCAAGGGATACAGGTTTTAGAAGTCAGAACCGATCGGCGGGCGGATGCCCTCTGGCGGAAAGAATATTTTAAGCAACTGAGCCAATGATATCGATATGCCCCAGAATGAATCGAGCTTGCCACCAGGTTTTAGAATAGGTCAGGGTGGCGTTCCAGGACTCAGTTGAGGTTGGGAACGTCCCTGTCATGAGATCGCGTATAAGGTGCCACCGTGATTTGGGTCTTGAGTCTATCGCTTCTGATTTGGCTGATTTTAATTCTCTTTTGGGGACAGTTTTGGCGATGTGATCAACGTCTCCAGAGTAATTCCGGCAA
>JBEAPM010000539.1:0-4221 GCA_041164445.1 Cyanobacteriota bacterium | reverse complement strand
AGGAGTTGGGTAATAAAGGTTTTTCCCCCTAAAGCGTCAAAGACGATCGTGAAGAAGACGGAGCAAAACAGAATCATGAGGACGACCACCGAGACGACGGCGGTGGCATGGGCGGCTTCTTGGATCAGTGACCAACTCAATCTTCGGTTCAGTCGAGCGAGAATACAGGCTCCTACGGCTCCCACACACCCGGCTTCTGTGGGGGTGGCTAAACCAAAGAAAATGCTCCCAAGGACTGCAAAAATCAGCACCAGGGGGGGCAAGATGGCCTGAAGCGATCGTTTCCACAATTCCAACGGAGGCAAGGGGGAGGGGGGCATCGCAGGGGCTAACTCGGGACGCAGTGCCCCCAGCACAATGACATAAACCGCATAAACCCCGGAGAGCATTAAGCCTGGGATCAGGGCTCCTACAAATAAATCCCCGACGGAGACCCCCAGTTGATCGCTTAACACCAGCAATACTAGACTGGGCGGAATTAATTGAGCGAGGGTACCCGAAGCGATAATCACGCCCGTGGCGAGGCGGGTATCGTAGCCATAGCGCAACATCAAGGGCAAAGAAAACATCCCCATGATAATGACCGTGGCGGCCACAACTCCCGTTGTGGCGGCTAAAAGCGTTCCCACAAAGATCACCGCCAAGGCGAGTCCACCCCGGAGGGATCCCAGTAACTGCCCTAGGCTTTCCAAGAGTTCCTCGGCTAAGCCTGACTTTTCTAAAATGGCACCGAGGAAAACAAAGGACGGAATGGCCAGCAACGTGAAGTTGGACATGGTTCCGAACCAGTTGTTGGGTAAGAGCAATAAACGGCTCGGCTCAAACGCCCCGACAAACCATCCGAGTAGGCCAAAGACGATGGCGGTTCCCGCAAAGGAAAAAGCCACCGGGTAGCCGCTCATGAGGAGTAAGAAAAACCCCACAAACATTGCGATCGCTAACCATTCAAAACCCATAATGCTTCTGTTTGCCCCTAAACAAACGTGAGATTCACAAGCCTAACCGGCTCCCTCACGTTAAACGATGGAGCTTATCTTGCCATAAGACGATCGTGCTCAGGAGATTTTGCGCTAGGGATTTGCTTCTAGGGATCTGAAGGCTTTTCACTGAAAGCGGAAAAATTTAATGGCGGAGTGCGCCCCACTCTGCCGCCTTAAGGGGATAGCCGACCTGAATAACCCCTTAACTGCTCACGAGATCCACGAGTTGCCAGTTATAGTGCTCCGCGATCGCTTTTTTGACGGTATCAAACATTCGATAGCAATGATTATTGGCCTGAAGCGGCAGTTCCTCGTTTTTAATGACTAGATTAATGCGAACACTCTCACGATCGGGAAAGGTTTTATCAATCAGGGCTTCCGCCGTCACAAGCTTTGCAAAAGGAACCCCTCCCGGAGTTTCCCGCGCCATTACATAGTCAGATGTATCGTAAATAACATCAAACTTACACTCCGTAAACAAATCAACCAAGCATTGATGGAGATTCTGCATGGTGAGGGCAACGGTAAAAGAACAGGTGTAGCGGGCCATGAAGAACTCCGAGACAGTGCAGACCAAACGAGTTAAAGGTTAGCTTAAGAGTCTCTGTTCCACTTTAGCTTCAACCTTAAGGAGGACAGACTCTTAATTCTAAGGTACACCTTCAATGATAGCCTGACGATCGCTCTCAGCCAAGATTTATATTTGGTTAGATCTTGAACACCTCGTTTTCCCTGGGCCGAGAAAGCTGTCCTGCGGGGGATCTGCGCTAAGGTTATGATGCCCTCCACAGCATTGCAGGATTATTGCAGGATACAAGACCAATGTCTGAAACTTCGTCTCAACGAGCTTTACCTGGCTGTTTTATTGTGTTTGAAGGCATTGATGGTTGCGGTAAAACGACTCAACTTCAGCACTTGTTCCAGTGGTTGCAGGAGAAGCCGGAGAGTCTGTTTCCCCCTGACGTTGCCTTGCCCCCCTTGCTGCAAACCCGTGAACCCGGTGCTACGGAGTTAGGCAAACAACTCCGATCGCTGTTACTGCAAACGAATTGGACGACTAGCCCCCCTGATCCCAAAGCAGAATTGTTATTGTATGCGGCGGATCGGGCCCAGCATGTCCAGCAGGTGTTGGCCCCCCATCTCCACCAAGGGGGTTGGATTCTCTGCGATCGTCATGTGGATTCCACCGTGGCCTATCAAGGCTATGGCCGAGGGCTAGATCTGGCCTTAATTGAACAACTCAATGCCATTGCCACGGCGGGGCTGGTGAGTACCCTCACGTTTTGGATTGATGTGCCCGTAGCGGTGGCCCAAGACCGTTTGCAACAACGCTACCAACAGCGATCGTCCGTTACAGCGGATCGAATGGAGGCTAATGACTTGCCTTTTCACCAGCGGGTTTATCAAGGTTTTGCCACCTTGGCGGCCCAAGCCCCTCAGCGCATCGTGCGAGTCGATGGCAACCGTGAACCGGAAACGATCGCTAAGGACATTCAAGGCATCGCGCAGGAGCGGTTAGGTAAGAGCGGTTAACCTTCATGATCCATTGTGACCGACTGCTACGCCACCACAATTCCTAGGACTGCCTAGAGGGAAACCGGCAGACATTAAGTTCCTGTTACGAAGGGTCTCTGTTTCCAAGTCTCTCGATAAGATAAAGGCTAGACCGATCGCTACAGATTATTAATGTCATGACATAAAGCTAAAAAAGCGGAGTATGCACTATGAAAATCATGAAAACCGAGTTCACTTCGGTAGAAGGCATCAGCACTGAGGATCAACAACAAATTCTGCGGGTTCAAACCACTATCACCCGTGTCTTAGCCGATGGGTGTATTACGCGCCAAGAGCATGATGATATTCTCCAAGCCATTTATGCGGATGGTAAAGTTTCCCGAGAAGAATCTCGTTTATTTCGGCTAATTCAGGAAAAAATCTGGCAAGGAGAAATCTACATTGATGGTTAATGCTTGATGATTTAAGGCTTGATGATTAAGGCTGGAACGATTCCCACCACTGTCCCTGGTCGTGAGGGCCGTTAAAGCGTTCGGCCCTACAACCCCAAGGCCAGAAATCCCCCATCCACGGCAAGGCACTCCCCTGTGATGTAGGAGGCTGCAGGCATACAGAGGAAGGCCACGCTCCGGGCAACTTCCAGCGGCTCTCCAATGCGCTTTAAGGGGCGACTGGCCAGAATAGCCCCTAAGCGATCGGGATCGTTTAAAGCTGCCTCGGTAAGGGGTGTGCGGATGACCCCAGGGGCAACGGTGTTGACGCGGATGCCGTCAGGAGCCCACTCCACCGCTAAGGATCGGGTCATTTGATGTAGGGCGGCTTTGGTCATGGCGTAGGGAATGCCGGTTTTGCCGGACACTATGCCATAGACTGACCCGATATTGACGATACTGCTGGTGTCCTCAGACTCTGACGATCGTTTGAGGTAGTCGTAACAACGGCAACAGAGATCAAAGGCTGCAATTTGGTTGAGGTGAACCAAGCGATCGTATTCTGAGGCGGTGTAATCCAGGGTTGGCTTGCGCACATTGATCCCGGCATTATTAACCAAAATATCTAAGCCATGCCAGGCATTGTGGAGACGATCGCTGAGCATTTGTCGGCCGTCCTCCGTACTTAAATCGGCTTCCGTAGCCAAGATAGATTGACCTTGAAGTTGCCACTGGTGAACCTTCTGGCGAAAGGATTCGGACTCACGAGCGACCACCATCACCGAGGCTCCCAAGTTGAGAAATTCCTCTACGATCGCTAAACCAATGCCTTTGCTACCCCCCGTCACCAGGGCTCGTTTACCCTCCAAGCGCCAAGGTTGAGTCGGATTTTCCACTGTGTTACCTCCCAAGCGGGAATCAAGCTGGATTGATGCGGTTTAATTCTAATAGTCTCCCTAGGTTGGGCCAAGCACTCTGCTCAGGAATGCTGCTAATCACAGACGGCTGCGGACTTTGAGTTGTAAGTAGGCATTTACTAACGCAGTACTGACGCGGGGAGCCGGGGCATCTAAAACCAATACGCCTTGTTGGCGAAGCTGGGCAAAGGCCACTTCCCGTTGCGCTAACAGATCTAGGGCGACGGATCGCTCATAGGCTCCTTCAATTTCCAAGGTGGGAGTGGTGGCAAACCGATCGAGGGTTGGATCCCGCAGGGTGACGCAAAAGGGCAAATAGCGAGGACTGAGATGTAGCAATGCGGAGAGCAGTTCACTGGAGGCAATGGGATCCAAAAT
>JBEAPM010000538.1:0-10024 GCA_041164445.1 Cyanobacteriota bacterium | reverse complement strand
TTAGTGGTAAAACCTTAGCCTTCCAAGCTAAAGATGCGGGTTCGATTCCCGCTGCCCGCTTAACAACTTCCCTTAGAATTTTCTAAAACGCATAAGCGGAATTCATTGCCCATAAAATCAGGGCAGCGATCGATCCCAAAACAATGACCGCCGAAATAGCGATCGCTTTAGGGGTATCGGCCGCTTTGAATTTCATAATGCCACGGTTCAAATCAGACATCGGACACTATCCTCCTTGTTGCACAGGTAACTAGACTACGACAAGTTCTACCTCAGCTTAGCCTGGGACACGCTGAACCCAGTTAAGTTTTAGATCAGCTTTATACTACCCCTGATTCTTAAACCTGTCTGATAAGCTTCACCGATCATCTTTGCCTTAGAGACTCTCCTGACTGGAGTGATGGGTTTAACTGGATCAGCCCCAAGATGCCCCAGAGGGCCAAGTGTGGGTGGCAGGTGATCTGATTCTCAGGCAGGGTAACCCTGAGGCGAGGTAAAAGTTGCTGATATAACCACTGCCCGTCTCCCCCCGTAAAGCACAGTTGGGTTTGGGGATGGTGATCTATCCAATCCTCTAAAAATGCCTGCACCCCCGCCAGTAGGGTATAGGCAATCCCACTGCGTATGGCATCGGGGGTATTGCGGGCCCAGCGATCCGGTAGCGCCTCTAGGTGCAGGGATGGTAAAGCGGCGGTGTGTTGGTATAAACTGCGAAACTGCAGGCCGAGTCCGGGCAGAATTGCGCCGCCCACGAATTTCCCGACCCCATCGGCCCCGGTCAGGGTTAAGGCTGTACCCCCATCCACAACGATCGCGGGCCAACCGAGGAATTGTCCCGCCGCCCAAAGCCCAAGGGCACGATCGACCCCTAGGGTTGGGTAAACCGGAGCAAGGGGAATGTCCGCTAAGGTAATGGCCTGGGCTAAGGGATAGGAGTGGAGCCAGTCTGTTTGCTCCGGCACAACGGAGGCATACAACAACGGCAATTGACTACTCGATAGGGGATCCAGCAGAGCGGGATCCCGGAGAAAGCTATCGGGCAGATTCCGGGCGTTGAAGGGTGCGGCTAAATGAGGGGTGTCCCAACAGATCAAATCAGCAGCGCTCCTCGCTTGGGGGGATACCCATCCCCAGTGCAAATGACGATTGCCCACTAGTAGCAGCAGATACCCCACAGGACAGATTGGGCAAGAGAAAGGAAATTCTGACAATTTCATGAAGTTATGTTACATTCTGTTAAAGAATATCTCAGGTTCAGCGACTAAAATTCGATGTTTCTCATATTTCTGATTATTGCCGCGTTAGTGGGGTGGGCGCTGCACCTGATGGAAGAGGCGATCGAACATCGCGAGTTTTCTCTAATGTTGGCCGGTTTTTTGGTGGCCTCCTCCGCAGCGGCATTAGTGGCTGTCTATTTCTTAATGATTGACTATATAGGCTATATGAACGTTTCAGTCTTCTCCCCTATCTAGTCCTTTCGTTGAAAGCAGAAAAATTTAATGGAAGAGTGCGGCGCGAAGCGCCGCACTCTTCCGCCTTAAGTTGGTAGCCTAATGTTTCAGATTACCCGTCGCCGTTTGACCCTGTGGTATGCCAGTGTCACGGCGTTGCTCCTGTTAATTCTCGCCAGTGGTGTCTATATTTATGTGCGGGCAACGTTGATTGAGCGCATTGATGACACCCTCAATCATGTGGTGGAAATTGTGGAGCGATCGTTAGTGATTGAGCCCACAGAAGATGGTTTAGTCTGGATGCTAGACGGTCGGGTTTCTCAACGGGTCAATGTGGAAGCTAGTTTTCGCAATAATGCCCTCTTTCAAAATGATGACGATCGCATTGACCTAGAGTGGTTTAGCCCCCAGGGGGAATTGCAATGGTCTACCTTTAGTGATCCCTTACCGCTGCCTCTCCATCCCCTCCGTCACGAAGAAACCATCACCATTCCTCCGCAGGAGGGGGAGGGACACTTAGGCAATGAACCGCTGCTGTTGCGGCAACTGACGGAACGGGTGCAATTGGGACGGCAGGTGCTGGGGTATCTGCGGGTGAGTCATCCCTGGTTTGAGGTAACCAAACCAACCCGACGCTTAATGGCCGATTTATCCATTGGCTTGGTAGTTTTAGTGGGGGTAGTGGGGGCGATCGGTTGGTTTTTGTCGGGTCTGGCCATGCGCCCCGTACAAGACTCCTATCAACGTCTCAAGCAATTTACCGCCGATGCTTCCCATGAATTACGCAATCCCATTGCCATGATCCAAGCCAATGTGCAGGCAAGCTTAGGGGAGTTAGGAGCAGAGGACAGCGGCATTTCCTGCCAACAACAACTGCAGGTGGTGGAACGCCTGACCCGTCGCTTGGGACGTTTAGTGGATGATTTATTGTTTTTAGCCCGTCAGGACAGCGGCATTCTGCAACGCCACTGGGGCCAGGTAGACTTAGATCAGTTACTGTTAGAGCTTTTGGAAGACTACCATCTCCTCGCCACAGAGCAGGGGGTTAGCTTGGAGTTATGCCTACCGGATTGTTCGGCAGAAGAGGACTTTTGGGTACAGGGGGATCGAGATCAACTGACTCGCCTCTTTTCTAACCTGGTGCAAAATGCCCTGCAACACACCCCCGCAGGGGGATCGATCACGGTGTCCTTAGCGGTTCCCCCAGACTTTTCCTTCCGGGGCAAGCCGGATGCGGTCTTGAGTGTCACGGTCAAGGATACCGGCCAAGGGATTACTGAAGCTGCCCTTCCCCAGATTTTCGATCGTTTTTACCGTGCTGATATTTCCCGTTTACGCTCCTCAGCGGAGGGCTCTGGCTTAGGATTAGCGATCGTTCAAGCGATCGTTCAAGCCCATTCCGGTCAAATTAAAGTCAACAGTCGCCTCAATGAGGGCAGTGAATTTACGGTCATCCTGCCCCGATCGCGCTCCTAACTTTTGCCGACGTTGCCAAGGTTGCCAAGGTTAATGTGTCGATACCGTAAGGGGTTTGGACTGAAGGAATGCCACCCCCTAAATCCCTGAAGTGTTGGATAATCCCTTACAATAGCCAGGGATGTACTCCGCTGTATTCATTTTATTGCCTGTGACTTCTTCCTCCACGCCCCGCCGTACCCCCCTTTACGATCGTATCCAGACCCTTAAGCCCCGCATGACCGAATTTGGCGGCTGGGCTATGCCCATCCAATTTACGGGTTTAGTTCAGGAACACCAAGCTGTGCGAGAAGCGGCAGGAATTTTTGATATTTCCCACATGGCCAAGTTTGTCCTGCGGGGTTCCCAGGTGATGTGGCAATTAGATACCTTAGTTCCCACAGATTTAAGCACCCTCAAACCCGGCAAAGCCCAGTACACCGTCCTCCTCAATGAAACCGCTGGGATTATTGATGATGTCATTATTTATCCCCAAGGGGCGATCGGGGGAGAAGAAATTGTGATTGTTATTGCCAATGCCGCCACTGCCGCAAAAGATAAGGCCTGGTTAGAAACCCATTTAGTGCAGTCCCATCCCGATCACCCGGTACAACTGCAGGATTGGTCTGCTTCCCATGTCTTATTAGCCCTGCAGGGGCCTCAAGCTCAAACCCTGCTCCAGCCCTTCGTCTCCGGCAATCTTAGCCAAATTCCTCGCTTTGGTCATCAGCAACTCTCCTGTGACCTGGCCACCGCTAAAACCAATGTCTGGGTCGCCCGGACTGGCTATACCGGCGAAGATGGTTTTGAGTTAATGACCACGCCTGATACCGGATTGGCCCTCTGGTCAGCCCTCTTGGATGCCGGGGTGAGCCCCTGTGGTTTGGGCGCACGGGATACTCTGCGCCTCGAAGCGGCCATGGGGCTGTACGGGCAGGACATGGATGAGACCACGACCCCCTTAGAAGCGGGTCTAGGCTGGTTAGTCCATCTCGATCGCAAAGGAGATTTTGTCGGACGGGAGCACCTACAACAGCAACAGGAAAGTGGTGTGAGCCGTCGCCTCGTAGGGTTAGAAATGGAAGGTCGCCACATTGCTCGCCACGATTATGCCGTCTTGAAGGATGGGGAACGCATCGGCGTGGTCACCAGCGGCACTTGGGCCCCCACCTTACAAAAAGCGATCGCCTTAGCCTTTGTTCCTCCCCAATTTGGCAGTATCGGTCAAGCCCTAACCGTGGCAATTCGGGGCAAAGCCTGTGCCGGTCAAGTGGTGAAACGTCCCTTCTATAAGCGATCGGCCTAGATTTGCAGCGTTGCCCCGCCAGGGGAATCTATGTCAATTGATAATTAAAAATTATTAATTCTTAATTCTTAATTATCCACTCCAAGCCATTCTCCATGCCTCAATCCGAGTCCGTTACGCCAGCGAGTCCTGAAACCCTGCCTCAAGAGTTCTCCCCAGACCTCCACCACACGCTGAGGCAACACTTTGATACCCTAGCCCCCAGTTGGGATCGCTGGAAGCGTCGGAATCGTTACTACCATGACGATCTCAAGAAATTAGCCCAGTTTTTTATCCCGCCCCAGAGTACGGTCTTAGAAATTGGCTGTGGTACGGGGGATCTTCTGGCGGCGGTGCAACCCAGTCGAGGCATTGGGGTGGATTTTTCCCCCAGGATGATTGAGCAAGCCCAGGCCAAATATCCCCATTTAGTCTTTTATTGCGGCGTAGCGGAGCAGCTTACCCAGGAGGTGTTAACGCCTCCCCAACCCCTCGACTACATTGTGATCTCAGAAACTCTGGGATCCTTGCTGGATATTCAACAAACGCTGCAGCAGGTATCCCACTTTTGCGATCGTCATACGCGCCTGATTTTGACCTTTCATAACTTTCTCTGGCAACCGCTCCTCCGCTGTGCCGAATCCCTTGGCTTGCGGTGTCCTCAGCCCCAACAGAGTTGGTTGTCCATGACCGATGTCAAAAATCTGCTGAGCATTACTGGCTTTCTGCCCACCCAATCGGGGCGACGCTGTTTAGTCCCCAAGGCCATTCCCCTTCTTGCGGGGCTCCTCAATCGCTGTATTGCCCCGCTACCGGGTTTGAATCACCTGTGTTTAACCAACTATATTGTGGCCCGCAAGGTCATTACACCTCCCCAACCCTGTACCTGCTCCATTGTGGTGCCCGCCCGGAATGAAGCAGGGAATATTGCCGCGACGCTCCATCGCATTCCCCCTTTAGGGCAACATACCGAGGTGATTTTTGTGGAAGGAAATTCCCAAGATCAAACCTGGGAGATGATTCAGTCCGTGATTCAAACCCCCAGAGCCGGATTTACCCTCAAAGCCTTGCAACAGCACGGACGCGGCAAAGCAGATGCCGTACACCTTGGCTTTGCCGCTTGTACGGGGGATATTTTGATGATTTTGGATGCGGACTTAACGGTGCAGCCGGAAGATCTCAAACATTTTTTTGAAGTGATCAGTCAAGGGCGAGGCGAATTCATTAATGGAGCCCGTTTAGTCTATCCCCGATCGTCTGCGGCCATGCCTTGGCTCAATATGTTGGCCAATAAGTTTTTCAGCTTGGTCTTTTCCTTTCTCCTCGGCCAACCGATCAAGGACACCCTCTGTGGCACAAAAGTCCTCTGGCGCGAAGATTTTCAACGGATGGACGCAGAGCGAAGTTATTTTGGTGACTTTGATCCCTTCGGTGATTTTGAATTGTTATTTGGGGCTGCCCGATTTGGGCTGCAAATTGTGGATGTCCCCGTTCGCTATCAACCCCGCAGCTATGGTCAGTCTAATATTGCCCACGTTAAAGAAGGGCTCACCTTACTGAAAATGTGCTGGTTTGCCTCGAAAAAGATTAAATTTATTGCCTAATGCTTAGGTTTCCGGACTTTCACTGAAAGTGAAAAATTTAAGGCGGAAGAGTCGGGCGCACCGGGCGCACTTTTCCGCCTTAAGCGGGTAACCATTTTTCGAGGTGCCCGACAAATTAAGGGGTAGGTTGTTGGATTAAGGTCACTTCAACCCCCGTCTTATTAGCGGCAACCGCTCGAATTTCTATAGCAATATTGGGGCCAAAAAAACGAGTTATTTTCTCTTGCTTCTCTTGCCAGGTACTGAGGGGAACCTGAGGGGAGTCAAACCGTAAAATTAAGCAGTACAAATTGTCCCGAATTTCTTCTCCGATGCTCGTTAAAACTGGACGATCGTCATCGGATAGGCTTAACCCTAAGCGCTCTAGAGCAACTTCCAAGTGGGCTTCCTCGCCATAGCGGTAACAGGTCACCTCTTTAAAAATTTGTTTTTGAATAGCGGTGGCTTGCTGCGATCGCAGGGTAGCGATCGTTGGATCGGCTGGAGGCTCAATGGGAACAGGCTCTAACTCAGAAGATTTTAGGGCTAAGCCTCCCAATAAGAGGGGGATTCCATAGAAAAATCCAGCTAAATTGAGGGTGGCATTATCGGTAAAAAAATAGGCGGCAAAACCAATGAGGGTCAGTGTTGAGCCAACAATAACCCCAATATTGCCAAGGGAAAACCGACCAAACATAATAATTACCTGATAATGACCTGAAAAAAAGCTGAAACGGAGAGCGACCAACTGAGGTTGGAAGAGTGCGGCGCACTCTTCCCTTAAATAAATTTTTTCGCTTTGAGTGGAAAGCCCAATGGAGAAGGCTTAGAGAGACAATTCTGGAATTTGGAACTATGGGAAACCGGGAATAATTCAAAATTCTTGGCTATTACCCACACAATTTATCGAAGTACCCTATTTCATTGTCCAAATATTGGTCAGCATCATGAGAACGCCTCCCACCAGAATAACGATCGCTACGACACCCGCGACCTGATCGAACCATAGCGGAATATTGCTCATAAGCTGTACCCAGGTTTAAAGATTGGTCAGTACTGGAAAATATTGGAAATGTCCAGGGCATTTGCTTCAGGATGGCGATGCCGTTACCCGCCCCACTGAGTCGAGTTCATTGAGGTGCTCTTGGACTACCACCTTAAGGCGGCAGAGTGCGCCGCACTCTGCCCTTAAATTTTTTCGCTTTTAGTGGAAAGCTTGCCCTAGAGGAGAAGTTGCCGTGAGGATTAAGATTCACGCTTCAGGGATAGCTCAATTTGTTTGAACTCTCGATCGAGTCGGCTTTTGAGCTTTTCTGGAACCGGACGGTTGGGGTAGGAGGTGTAGTGACTCGCTAAGCCATTGAGGGCCGTTTGCATGGTCGTAAAGGAGGACAGACCAGAAATGGAAGAATCTCGGCGATAACGGGAGGCAAAAGCATTAATGAGATCCCGGGCTTCAGCTTGTGCTTCGGCTTTTTGGGGCGCATCTTCGGGCAGTTCGATCGCTGTTCTCAGGCTACTAATTAAATTGAGGGTATCGTCTCTATAATTCCCCGTCAGACCGGAGGCACTGCTGCAACTGGTTAGCGTAATGATGCTGACTAAAATTAAGGTACAAAGACGAATTAAATACCGTTTCATATCTAGGGATCCGCAAATACGTTTCCTCCGATCTTACCGCAAAAAGGCGACCAACTTAAGGCGGAGAAGTGCGGCCCACTCTTCCCTTCAATTTTTTCGCTTTCAGTGGAGAGCCCGCAAAAAGATCCCTAATCTCTGAGGATCGACGAGAGGTGTCCTTTAACGCACAAGGGTGCAGCCCTTAGCACCGCACCCTTGACTTCAGTATTGTCCTGGCCAGACAACCAGTTTGAGTCCCTACGAAAGAATAAGGATTTTAGCGATCGGCTGGGCCGATGCTCTGGATGCCCTTAGCCAAATCGCCCACTCACATACGCTTGGGTGGCTTCTTTTTGGGGACTTTGGAAAATTACCTCAGTCCGATCGTATTCCACCAGATAACCGACCTTGCCCCCTTTTTCCGTGGCTTCTGCGTTGTAGAATGCCGTGTAGTCAGAGGTTCGGGAGGCCTGCTGCATATTGTGGGTCACAATAATGATGGTGTATTTTTCCTTGAGTTCCTGCATCAATTCCTCCACCCGTAAAGTGGAGATGGGATCCAAGGCGGAACAGGGTTCATCCATCAAAATGACTTCGGGTTGAATAGCGATCGCTCGGGCGATACAGAGCCGTTGCTGTTGACCCCCGGACAGAGAAAGACCACTAGCTCGCAGTTTATCTTTCACTTCATCCCAGAGGGCAGCCCCCCGCAGCGATTGTTCCACCAGTTCGTCCATGTTGCCCTGATAGCCATTGATCCGGGCTCCAAAGGCAATATTTTCGTAGATGGACTTAGGAAAGGGATTGGGTTTTTGAAACACCATGCCAATTTGGCGACGGAGAGACACCGGATCGACATCTTTGGTATAAATATCTTGTCCCTTGAAGGTAATCTTACCGGCCACACGGGCGCTAGGGACTAAATCATTCATGCGATTGAAACAACGCAGCATCGTGCTCTTGCCACATCCAGAGGGCCCGATGAAGGCAACAATTTTGTTCTTGGGAACATCCAAGCTCACGTCCCGAACAGCTAGGGCTGAACCGTAGGAAACTGAAACACGTTCAGCCCGGAGAGATATGTCTGCGGCGGCGTAAGAAGAAGGGGTTTCTATCATGGGAAATTGCACAAATACGCAATAGAAATTAATAAAATCAGATGAACAGTCGAAACCTAAAGTTCCGAGTATTCAATTAACGAGCTTTTTGCAGCTGATTACGTAAAATTACAGCCACAGAGTTCATGGCCAACAGTAGGATTAGTAATACAATGATACCGGCTGCTGCTGCATTGTGAAACTCAACCTGGGGACGAGACACCCAGTTATAAACTTGAATGGGAAGCGCCGTAAATTGACTTTGCAAGCCATTGGTAATACCAACAAATTCACCTTTATTGTTGAAAATGGTGGGCACAAAGGGAACGAAGGTCAAGGCACCGACCATAATCAAGGGGGCTGTTTCGCCGATCGCTCTGGAGAGGGACAAAATCATTCCCGTTAAAATTCCAGGTAGGGCCATGGGTAATACCTGCTCGCGCACCACCTGCCAGCGGGTTGAACCGAGAGCAAACCCTGCCAGACGAATGCTGTCGGGGACGGATCTCAAGGCCTCACGGGTCGAGACAATAATGATCGGTAAAATGAGCAGGACTAGAATTAAAGCTCCGGATAAAACACTACGACCGCCGGTAATGGGTTCCATCAGCCGTACAAAGACCATTAAGCCCAGCAGACCATAGATAATCGAGGGAACCCCCGCCAGATTGCTAATGTTAATTTCGACAAAACGGGTAAACCAATTGTCTTCTCCGAACTCTTCTAGGTAAATACCAGCCCCTACCCCCAAGGGAAAAGAAATAGCGGAGACTAAAACCATTAACCAAATGGTTCCCACTAGGGCCGAATAAATTCCGGCTCGCTCCGGTTTCCGGGAAGGGAAGCTTCTCAGAAATGAATTCTCGTTCCAAAAGTGAAAATCCAACTTGGGCAGAGCGTCGTGAATTGTGGTGGATAACAATACCACCAGTACCACTAGGGCAAAGACGATCGCTAGAAGGGCGAAGGTTTTGAAGACAAAGTCCCAGCGGTAGCGCCCGACTAAATTTGGGCTAAAGAGATTACCCTGGGGCTTTGCAGCGGCGGATGCAGGGGTTTGGGAATTCTCAATCATTCGTATTTCTCCCGGAAACGACGCACAAACCAAAAGCTAAAGAGGTTCAGACAAAGGGTAATGACAAACAAAGTCATGCCGACGGCAAATAAGGTCTTAAACGCCAAAGACCCGGCGGGGGTATCCCCTAAACTGATTTGAACGATAAAGGCCGTCATGGTCATCGCCGGTTGAGTCGGGTTGAGAAACTTAAAATCCCAGGTCAAGGGCTGGGGATTTTGTCCTGCGGCAAGGGTCGTAATCATGGTTTCCCCGATCGCTCTGGAAATCGCCAAAATCAAAGAAGCCACGATGCCCGACAACGCTGCCGGTAAAACGACCGAGGTAATAGTTTCTCGCTTGGTTGCCCCTAAGGCATAACACCCATCCCGCAAACTTTGGGGGACGGCATAAATGGCATCTTCGCTGAGGGAGGCCACGAGGGGCGTAATGGAAATGCCCAGGACGATGCCCGCACT